>JBGSTR010000257.1:0-6554 GCA_041736365.1 Chromatiaceae bacterium
GAGCGTCGCGCTGGTGGCGGGCGAGGTGGTGCTGCGTCAGATACGGCGCCTCGGCAGTCGCGCGCTGGTTACCGATGCGATGTTGATGGCCGGAGAGGCCGCGGCGCGCTTCTGTCTCGAGCGCGAGATACCGATTCCGTACGCGACCCAGGCGGCACCGGACGCCGCGGGCGAAGCCACCGATCTGGCGACCATGTACGCGAGACGTCGTTCCTTCAAGCCGACCCGGTTGATGGGCGAGCCGAGCGTTCACGCGGGACTTGGCTTGGAGCTCTACACCCGGGCGACGAGTCCGCTGCGGCGCTACTCCGATCTCCTCGTTCACCAGCAGATTCGCGGTTGGCTGGCTGGCCGGGAAGTGATCGACGCGGCCGGGATCGTTGAGCGTGTCGCCGAAGCGGAAACCGCGGCCGCCGCGGTCCGGCGCGGGGAACGACTCTCCAATCAGCACTGGAAGCTGGTCTATCTGCAGCAGACGCGGGAATGGACCGGCGAGGCGGTCGTAGTCGCCAACGAGGAGCGCAGGAGTGTGGTCCTGCTTCCGGAGCTTGCGATGGAAGCGCGGGTGAGAACTCGCGCCAAGCCGGAGTTGAACGACCGTCTGCGCGTCGCATCCCAGGACGTGGATCTACCCGAGCTCTCCGCCGGATTCCGGGTTCTCTGATTCACGCGCTGAAGGCGACAAGAAAACGGAGCGGGCCGGGAGTTGCGCCTCTCGGTCTAATAGGCGATCAAATGCCGGGAAGGCATTTCACCAGGGTATCCCGAGTGAGACCCCGTGCACTGATTCGGGATCGGGGCGCGGGTAATGGGCAACCGATTGATCCACATCAGTTGATACCCCGTTGTCATCGCTTATGCTCGCCCGCCTACGGCCACGAAAGCGCCTTCTGTCGCCTTGTTTCGGCGGGACGTCGCGATCGGGAAGCGCCTGCCGGAACCACCCCGTTCCGGTGAAGGCGCTACGACTTACCCGAAGGAGACTGCGTTTAGGCGCCCCAGCGCCGTACCTTCCCGGTGTCCACATGGACGAAGTCGGAGCGCGGGTAATAACCCACGCCGCCGCGGCCAAGGGCAACGGCTGCGTCGCGGATCTTGCGGGTGGGAAGGTCGGGGAAGCGAATGTCGATCGCCTTGCCGGTCATGTGAAGGCTGTTTTTTGCCACTCCGCGCGACGTACGCCGGAGCATGGAGTTGGTGTGCGGAGAGCGGTACGCACTGAGAATTTCGTAGCGCGCGTCGACGTCGCCAAGGGATCCCTTAACGTCGTAGAGCACGTCCATGAGCTGCGGATCGATGGCGATCGTCTCTCCCGTTCGGAAGTCTCGCAGGAACTCGTTGATCTTCTGCAGCGCAGAGCGCTGGTAGCGGTCCCCGATCCGGTAAGTGACGGACAGACGCTCGTCCGTATGCATGTGGTGAAACGAGAGCACCCGCGGGCGCTCGGATGATTTTCTCGCGAAAGCCGGTGCGGCTGCAGCAGACAACGCTAGACCTAAAAAGTACCGTCGATTCATGTTCCCCCCGGACACTGGCGTTAGTACTCGTAGGGCTGGATTATAGATGGCGATGATGGGATTGCAATAAAAATTTTATTAAAGTTAATTCTCATAAAATATTTATATATTACATATAATAATAATTATAACGCCATAAAAACATTGAAGAAATGGTATACAGATCACAAACCACTTTATTGCACTTTAAGTTGTGTTTTCAGCGCGGCGAGTTATATTTTTGTAGCGCGTTGGTGCTAATGTTGCGACATGGAAAACCGGATTGCAGTCATTGGTCGAGAGCTACTCTTCGACGGCTTCCTGAAACTGGCTCGTTATAGGCTGTCCATGGAACCGGGGGTAGGCGAGCGAGCGATGCTCTTCAGTCGCGAACGAGTGGAGGGGCTCCATTCCGCCGCCGTACTGCCGTTCGACCCGGTACATGAGAGCATCGTGCTGGTGGAGCAGTTTCGGATCGGGGCGTTCGAACGGGGCAGAGCCCTGTCGGTGCAGGAACCGCCCGGTGGTGTGATCTTAGCCGGACGATCGGCGGAAGATACGGCCCGGCGCGAGGCACGCGAAGAAGCTGGTTGCTCGATAGGGCGCATGGTCGCCATTGGTTGTTGCCGCACGAGCGCCGGGTTTAGCGACGAACGAGTTGAGCTGTTTTGCGGAGAGGTCGACGCGACGGGACTTCCCGAATTTGGCGGGGTGCGAGCCGAGGGTGAGCACACGCGTGTCGTAATACGCGATCTCGATTCCGCAATTTGCGAGCTGGGGCAAGGGTCGCTTTCCGCGGCGACCGTTATGATAGCCGTCCAATGGCTCGCGCTCAATCGCGAGCGTGTCCGGGAGGCTTGGGCGGGGAATTCAGGGAAACGCTGATCTAAAGCGTTTCCCGTCCGGGCGAGGGAGGCCCGGCGTCTTCAAGCGCGTTGGCGATTGAAGGCGAAGCAGTATGGGAGTTGCGCCTCTCAGACTGCGAGCAGGTTGAATGCCGGGAAGGCATTTGATCCGCGTCTGCGTAGTTCGCGCGTGTTGTTTGGGGCAACCGCGGATGGACGATCCGCCGGTAGTCGGATCGAGCGCAACTCGATTTGCGATGGAAGGGGGGTAGCGATGCAAGAACGAAGGCTCGCGCTGTTGCTCGCGGCGGTGATGATCGGAAGTGCGGATGTGCACGCCGATATATTCAAATACGTCGACGGGGCGGGAAAAATCTACTTCACGGACGCGCCGCTGAAAGGGAATCGATACAAGCTGGAATGGAAGCGCGAGTCGAAGAAGCTCGTGGATGAGAATCGCAAGCGGCTGGCCAGCGTGGAGAAGAGCAAGGCGCCGACCAGCGCTCGGGCGAAGCCGCCGAGTCGCTCGCTGGCAATGCGGCGCACCCGTTACGAGGGGCTGATCGCGGCGAACGCCAGACGTTATCGCCTCTCGCCGGAGCTGCTTCACGCGGTGATCCGGACCGAGTCGGCTTACGATCACACGGCCGTCTCGTCGGCCGGCGCGCAGGGACTCATGCAGCTAATGCCCGGCACGGCTGCCCGCTATGGGGTCGATGATAGCTTCGATCCGATTCAGAACGTAAAAGGCGGCGCGGCCTATTTGCGCGACCTTCTTGATATGTTCAACCAGGACCTCAGGTTGGCGCTCGCGGGTTACAACGCGGGCGAGAATGCGGTGATCAAATACGGTTACCAGATTCCTCCGTACTCCGAGACCCGGGGCTATGTGCGCAAGGTGCTTCAGCATCTTTGGGACGAGCAGTCGACCGGGGTCGTGATGTCGGTGCGCTGACTGCCAACGCCCTGTCGGGCAGATCCCTCCGCGGTGCGCCGGGCTTGATCGCGAGCCCGGCGCCGCACTCGACCCGCGACGCTTGCGTACTCCGCGCCTCGCGCTCCAAGCGGTGCCGGATCGCGCGCCTCCACCGATCCCGGCAACCCCTTGCATCGCGACTTGGCCTTCGGCGAAAGTGCGCGCTTCGCCGCACCGGCAAATCGATGAAGCGCCGGTCGCGGCCCAACTTCATCTGAATTTGCTCGGAGTATGTAAATGCTGAAGTGGCTCTTGTTCGGGGTGCTCCTGTTGCCGGGGCTCGGCAACGCAGAGCCGCTGCGGGTATTCGTCAGCGTGATCCCGCAACAGACCTTCGTTGAGAAGGTCGGTGGCGAGCACGTCGCGGTGAGAGCGATGGTCCGCCCCGGCCAGAGCCCGGCGACCTATGATCCAACGCCCGAGCAGATCAACGCGTTGGCCGCGGCCGCCCTCTATATCCGTATCGGCGTTCCGTTTGAGAACGCCTGGATGGAACGTATCCGATCCGCGAATCCGGGCCTGCGGGTGGTGGATGCGCGGGACGGTCTCGAGCTGCACGACTCGGACGCATTGGCACACGGTCATCCGGGGACCGATATGCATTCAGCGTCGGAGAGCCACGGAGATCACGACCCGCACCTGTGGACGAGCCCTCCGCTGGTCAAGGAAATGGCGCGTGGTATACGGGATCTACTGACCGAGATGGATCCGCAGAATGGTCCGGACTACGCGACCAATTTCGACCGTTTTGCCGGCGAGCTCGACGGCCTGGATCAGGAGATTCGCGCCCGGCTGGCGAACCTCAAGAGCCGGAAGCTCATGGTCTTTCATCCCGCGTGGGGTTATTTCGCCGACGCCTATGGGTTGACTCAGCTGCCGATCGAGCTCGAGGGCAAGGAACCCGGGGCCCGACGGATCGCTGAATTGATCGATCAGGCCAAGCGTGAGCAGATCAAAACCGTGTTCGTGCAACCCCAGTTCAATCAGCGATCCGCGCAACAGATCGCGAGCGCCATCGGTGGTCGAGTCGTCGCCATCGATCCGCTGTCGCCGGACTATATCGCCAACCTTCGGGAAGTCGCGCGGCAGATCGCCGACGCCGGGGGGTAGGAAGCGCCGTCGAGGTACAAAGGCCCGGCGCCGTGCGAGCCTCTTCCGAGACTCGTTGCCGCGACCCGGGCGTCTAGAGCGCTCGGGTCGCGGACTGATCCCGGGCCTAATCCAGGATATGCACCTCGACCCGCCGATTCTGACGCCGTCCCTCCCAGGTGTCGTTGCTGGCGATCGGGTTGGCCTCACCGAAGCCCACGGCGGACATACGCTCCGCCGCCACGCCTCGTTCGACAAGCGCCTGCATCACGGCGGCCGCTCGCTGACGGGAGAGCTCGAGGTTGGGTTCCTCGTCGCCGTCGCTGTCGGTGTAACCCTCGATCCGCACGCGCAGGGCGGGCTCCTCGTTCAGCGAGGCGGCGATTCGGTCGAGCGTCGGAAGCTCGCCCCCCGGAAGCTCGGCCTTGCCCCCGGAAAACTGAACTTCGGAGCCTGAAAGGTCGACGACCATGCCGGTATCCGATAGCCGTCCTCCCTTGCCCGAAAAGACGCCCACCAGCTTGGTTGCACGTTGCGCCTGCTCGATACGCGTTTTCAGCCCGGAGACTTCGTTCGCGTGCGATTCCAAGGCCTGTTGCTGCTCCCGCTTGTGGTTTTCCTCAAGCTCCGCCAGCTGCTCGCGTGCGGCTTCGATCTGCTGGTCGTAGGACTCTTTCGCCGCCGCCGCGTTCTGCTGCGCATCGGCCAGCTCGCCTTGCAGCTTTGCAACCGCTTGTTCGCTGTCGGCAATCTTGGTGCTCAGATCGGCAACCTCGGCCTCATTCTGCTCGCGGAGCGCGGCGAGGGTCGCCTGGGTGTCTGCCAGATCCTTCTCCAGACCGGCAATCCGGGTGTTCGCTTCGTTGACGCGGGTCGTGTGCTCGCTGACAGCCGCCTGCATCGCGGCACTGGAATCTTCTTTGAAACGTCCGAGCTCTTCGCGTGCGGCGCGGGTTCCGGTTTCGGCCTCGGCAATTGCCGCGGCGTGCTGCTCCAGCGCGGCGGCATGCTCCGCGCGGAGGCCCTCGAGAGCGGTCTCTGCGGCAGAGAGCTGCGCCTCCAGGGCGTTCAACTTGCCTTGCAAATCGACGTTGGATGCGCTGGATTCGGTAAGCCGCCGTTGGTATTCCGCCTCGACCGTCTGGGCGCCCTGCTGCTCGGTCGCCAACGCTTGTTGCGCCTCCTTGACCTGCTTCTCGAGTGACTCGATCTGGGCGGCGCGTTCCGGGTCGGCCCCTTCCAACGCGGTGCGATAGTGAGCGATGCGCGCGATGAGGCCAGCCTCCAGCTCCTTGGTCTTCGACTCATGCTCGGCCTGGGCTTGGGTCATCGATTGTTGTAGCTGCTCGACCTCGGCCGCAAGCCGCGAATTCTCCTCGTTCGCAGCCGCAAGCTTCTCCTCCACCACTGCCAGGGCGGTCCGGGCCTGCTCCTGCTCGTCTGCGAGTGCCTTCTCCTGCATCGTATTCAGTGCGGCGAGTGCCTGCTCTTGCTTCGTATTCAGTGTGGCAAGCGCCTCCTCATGCTCGGTCTTCAGCGCGGCGATCTCGGCGTTGAGGCGCTCGCCGTCCTGTCGCGCCGCGTCCAGCGAGTCACTCAGATCCTTGACCTTGGCCTGATGCGCGAGTTGTGCGGCGTCCATCTTGGCGCGCAAATCCTGCGCGCTGGCCTGGGCGGAGGCGAGGCTCTGAGTCGTATCCTTGATCTGCAAAGACTGCTTGGAGACCGACTGGGACAATGTGGTCTCACGCCAGTAGTAGAGCGCGGAAATGCCAATGAGCAAGACCAGCAGGATCCAGGCGACGGTCCTTGAAAGGGGCGGTGATGTGTCGGGCATGGGGTTCCTCCGTACGGTTGGTTGGGGGGCTTGGGCCGGGTAGTACCCCCGAAGACAGGCCTCATTATGCCTCACCTGTCTGGACACGCCGGTTTGTATTCCCGCTTGTGGGGTACGGCCCGGCGAACGGTTGCAACGGCAACATCCGCCGCCGCAAAAAGCACATGGCCGCGCCTCGTTTCCGCGAGCGCAGGGATCCCTATCTTATCGGTTTTGCGCGCCACTGCACCGCATCTTAAGGGATCGATCGTAGGGATTTGCCGTCAACCGAAAATCCGTCCGGCGCCCGGGCCGCCGCTCGGCCGGCGCAT
>JBGSTR010000616.1:0-3591 GCA_041736365.1 Chromatiaceae bacterium
CGCCGCACCACCGGGCCGATCCTCCACCGCGTCCACCCGCACCACCGGGACCGGTGCCTCCGGCGAGATCCGTCGGGTGGCGCCGCTCCAGTAGCGGTCGAGCATGAGGTCGCCCGCCACCAGCACGCGGGCAAGGCCGAAATCGGGGAATGACGGTTCCACGTTTTGATCCGAGGCCAATTTCCAGGCCGGCGAGTCTAGCACAGGGCCTAGCGGGGGCTCGGGTGGGCATTCCGGCGCGATCGCGCCGGTGAGCGGCAGATTTCGGCGACCGGCTCACGAATCGTGCATTCCAAATCCTCCGCCAGCACCCGACCTTGCCGCTTTGCCGAGCACCGCACAAATGACGGGCCTCAAGGCTCTAGACTGAAAATCGTCTTTCGACGCTGACAGGAGCCGTAAATGAAAATGCTGTTGCTGGGTGTGTTGTTGGTCGCCTCGACTGTAGTGCTGGCAGGCGGCGATAAGAATCGTCAGGCCGCGCCGGATAGTTGGTATGGCGAGACCAACAAGGACGATACCGAACGAACGCTGGTGGTGAAATGCCCCGCGGGAACGACTGCCGACAGCGTCGAGGCGTCCCCGGACGATCAAGGCGTGGTGATTGTTGTGGAATGCAACTATACGAAGTGATTTACCACTTGCATGGCCGCACCGCGCTGCATGCTCGGGCGCGTGCGGTGGCGGCCCGCAATCGCTGCTATTCGGCTCCGCCGCCTTTTATTGCCCAATAGCCAACGTCCGCGGCTATGCACGGGCAGCTACCTTTAGCCAGCTCGCGAATGGAGAACGCGATTTCCGAATCGCGCCGCGCCTATGCCAGGGCGTCCAGCGGGCTCTGCACGCCGCGCCCACCGCGATTGAGCACGTGTGTATAGATCATGGTGGTGGAGACGTCCGAATGACCGAGCAGCTCCTGCACGGTTCGGATGTCGTATCCCGCCTGCAGCAAATGGGTCGCAAAGCTGTGGCGCAGGCAATGGGTGCCCACCCGCTTGGTAATACCCGCCTCCCGGGCCGCCCGGTTCACCGCCTTCTGCAGTCCGTTCTCGTGCAGGTGATGGCGGCGTAACGCTCCGCTGCGCGGGTCCGCCGAGAGCCGCCCGCTCGGAAAACAATACTGCCAGCGCCAGTCCTTTGCCGCCTTCGGAAACTTGCGGGCGAGCGCATCCGGAAGATAGACCTCGCCCTGACCGTCCTTGAGGTCGCCCCGGTGCAGCTCCCGCACCCTGGCCAGGTGCTCGCGCAACGCCTCGGTCGAACGCTCGGGCAGCGGCACCACCCGGTCCTTGCCGCCCTTTGCGTTGCGCACCGTAATCTGCCCATAGCCGAAGTCGACATCCTGAACCCGCAGGCGCACGCACTCCATGAGCCGCATGCCCGTGCCGTAGAGGAGGGAGGCCATGAGTCGCTGAGTCCCCGAGAGCCTTGTCAGCAGCGCCGTGACCTCTGCATGGGTCAGCACCGTGGGCAGGCGCCGAGGGCGCTTGGCGCGCGCGAAGTCCCCCAGTTCCAAATCCTCGCGTTTGAGCACTTCCCGGTACAGGAACACCAGCGAATTGAGGGCGAGGTTCTGAGTGCTCGCCGAGACCTTTCGTTCCACCGCAAGGTATTCAAGAAAGGCGCGAACCTCCGTTGCGCCCTTCGCCGTCGGATCGTCGTTCCCCAGAAAGGCGATGAAGCGCATGATCCAATGCAGGTAGGTCTGCTCGGTTCGGATCGAAAAGCCCCGTACCCGAATGGCCGTCGTCACCCGATCGAGCAGCGGCCCTTGGCTGCGGCGGATCTCATCGAACGACGAGGGCTCGGCCCTGGCGACGCTGGCCACCGGGCCTTCAGTGTAGTCCCGGGCCACGCTCGGATGCTCAGGCTCCAGGGCGCGAGCCGAGGCTCGCCACTGCTCCCAGTCCACCCGGTCCAGCCACGCGACACCGGCCAAAACGAACAACATCCGTATAGCATCGACCGCCTGCCCGAACTGCCAGTCCTTTAGCCCCGCCTGACGCCCGAGCTCCGTCAGATAGGCATCCACGTCGGCAGGGGACTGATCCGCCAGCCTGCGCTCCGGGTGGGCGGCGATGTACTGCTCTGCGCGACGCACCGTCCACCGGTCGAACGGCGGCCTGACGCCTGATTCGTATAGCTTTTCGATGTAGCGGTCCCAGAACGACCGTACCTTATCCTTGTAGCTTGACGGGTTTGCGGGCATCGCCTAGTCTCCGATCGACTGAACACGGGATGGGAGGGGGAGAGCGCAGCGCGCGAGCCCCGCCCATGGTTCAGTGTAGAGACTAGACCGATTCTGTCTAGCAATGCGGACACGGAATCCGTCTAGCGCAGTTAAGGCAGAATCCGTCTAATCAACTGTTATGCCACCAAGTCGAGGAAGAGCCATGGGATGGACAATCAACTGTTGTGATGCCGCCTGCAACCAAGCATCGTGGGCGGAGAATATCGTGGATCTCATCGAGAACCACAGAACTGCGGAAGGCTGGATCAGGTGCGCTCACTGCGGCGGAGAAGGCTATATAGAGAAGTCCTTTGATCTTCAGGAGCCGGGAGAAACCTGGGAACCATATTTGAAGGGCATTATCCCTTTGGGTAATCCCGAGGACGTATACCAACCGTTCGTGTTTCTCGTAAGCTATGAGCATCACGAGGCGCCGAATGACATTTGGTTCTCTTATTACAAAGATACCCGCCCTATTGGAGGCCGGTTGAAGCTCGGCTATGGTCCAGGTGGTCCGCCCGTGCTCGGCGTTACTCAAGTCCTCACGATGCTTCGCACACTGGTGCAGTTGGGCTGCGTAGCCGAAGAAACGATCGTCAACGCAGTAAGGGCATAACAATTGGCGCAGCGCCGACCCAATACCGCGCTCCGAGCTCGGAGCAAGAATCTAGTGTCGTGCCGGCGCGGTATTGGGCCGGCTCGCCAACGCGTTAGGTCACACAATCCAGACTCCGATCACTGCATAGACTCGAGAACACAATGCCCAATGCCGATGACGCCCTCGCACGTATCGAGACACTAAAACCATCACTCGACTTTGAATGGGTGAATGTTGGACGTGTAAGCGACGACTGGAAGACGAGGATATTTGAACAACGACGAAGTGGTCTGCAGTTCGCCCTGTACAACAGGAAAACGTCGATCTGCATACTTCTTGAACACGATGTTGATGAAGTCGCTGGCACGTCGCGACTTTCCGAGCGCCCCAAGAGTGACTCCCTGAAGAAGAACGGCTCCAAGTTCGCCACAGCATCCGGTTCCTGCTATCAGGCAGACGACGTTGGTTCGATGGAACGGCTACTTAGAGGCTATCTCGCCGCATGAACGCTGGCGGTGATTGCCAACGCGCTGCTCCGTAGCTCGACGTCGGTGGGGTCAGACGAACGGCAACGGGGTCAGGTCTTCCCTTTTGACTTTCTTAAGCTAGACTTGGGGACATGGCCAGACCCCTCGGTCCCGCAGTCCAAGCGCCGGTCTCCCCCCAAACCGTTACCCGAGTATGTGCGCGACTACCCGCGGCGCAACGAGGCCATCGTCGCCGCGTATCGTAGCGGGGGATATACGCTGCAGGACATTGGAGA
>JBGSTR010000632.1:0-1823 GCA_041736365.1 Chromatiaceae bacterium
GCGGCGTCGAGCGCCGCGTACTTGCCCTCCGCGGTGCCCTTGCCGCCGGTAATGATGGCGCCCGCGTGACCCATGCGTTTACCCGCGGGCGCGGTCACGCCGGCGATGTAGGCGACCACCGGCTTGCTCATTCGTTCGCGAATAAACTCCGCGGCGGCCTCCTCGGCGCTGCCGCCGATCTCGCCCACCATGATGACCCCATCGGTTTGCGGGTCTTGCTCGAAACGCTCCAGGCAGTCGATGAAATCCAGGCCCTGGATCGGATCCCCGCCGATGCCGATGCAGGTGCTCTGGCCAAGACCGGCCTGCATGGTCTGGAAGACGGCCTCGTAGGTGAGCGTCCCGGAGCGCGACACGATGCCCACGCGGCCCGGCGCATGGATGTCGCCCGGCATGATCCCGATCTTGCACTCCCCCGGGGTGATGATGCCCGGGCAATTCGGGCCGATCAGCACGGCTTCGCTGCCGCACAGCGCGGCCTTGACCCGCAGCATGTCCAGCACCGGAATGCCCTCGGTAATGCACACGATGACGCGAATGCCCGCATCCGCCGCCTCCAGGATGGCATCCGCCGCGAACGCTGCGGGGACGTAGATCATGGTTGCATCGGCGCCGGTGTCGCGCACCGCGTCGTGCACGGTATCGAATACGGGCCGAGCGAGATGGCTCTGGCCACCCTTCCCCGGCGTCACGCCGCCAACCAGATTTGTGCCGTAGGCAATCGCCTGCTCGCTGTGGAAGGTGCCCTGCTTGCCGGTGAAGCCCTGGCAGATCACCCGTGTGCCCTTGTCGACCAATACGCTCATCGTGTCTCTCCCGCGGCTGCACGATTAACCGCGGCAACCACCTTGTCCGCGGCCTCGCTCAGGTTGCTTGCGGTTTCGACCGCAAGCTCGCTCGCGGCCAACATTTCGAGCCCCTGCTTGGCGTTCGTACCCTCCAGTCGCACCACCACCGGAACGCCGACCCGTACCTCGCGCACCGCTTGCATGATGCCCGCGGCGATCAGGTCGCAGCGCACGATGCCGCCGAAGATGTTCACCAGCACGGCGCGCACCTTCGAGTCGGACAAGATGAGCTTGAAGGCCTCGGAAACACGCTCGGCGGTGGCGCCGCCGCCGACGTCGAGGAAATTCGCGGGCGATCCACCGTGAAGCTGCACCAGGTCCATGGTCGCCATTGCCAATCCGGCGCCGTTGACCATGCAGCCGATGTCGCCGTCGAGGCTGATGTAGTTGAGCTCATGCTCCTTGGCCGCCGCCTCCCGCGCATCCTCTTGGCTGAGGTCGCGCAAGGACTCCAGGTTGCCGTGCCGATACAGCGCATTGCCGTCCAGGTTGACCTTGGCGTCGAGCGCAATCAGCTCCCCGGACTCGGTCACCACCAACGGGTTCACCTCCACCAGGCTGGCATCGCTCTCGTTGAAGAGCCGGTACAGGCCGGTCATCAGAGACCCCAGCGCCTTGATCTGTGCGCCTTCCAGACCGAGCCCGAAACCGAGCCGCCGGACCTGGAACGGCTGTAATCCCACCGCCGGGTGCACGCGCACCGTGAGAATACGCTCGGGCGTGGCCGCGGCCACCGCCTCGATGTCCATGCCGCCGGCGGCGGAGGCCATGAACAGCACCCGCTTGCTCTCGCGGTCCACCAGCACGCTGAGATAGAGCTCGCGGGCGATCGCCGTCGGTTGCTCGATCAACAGGGTCTCGACCGGCAAACCTTCGGGTCCGCTCTGGTGGGTGACGAGGCGGCTGCCGAGCAGACGCCGGGCGTGCGCCTCGACCTGCTCGCTGCTGTCCACCAATGCGACGCCGCCGGCCTTG
>JBGSTR010000647.1:0-2505 GCA_041736365.1 Chromatiaceae bacterium
GCGAGCCGCCGACACCCCGCGGGGTGGCGACCGGCTGGCGCAGCTCGCTCACCGACTTGCGCTTCAAGGTCACGCGGGTCGGGGCAGTCCCCGCGTCCGGCTCTTGCTTGCCGTGGCTGCGACGCAAATAGCCCAGCAGCTGAAGCTTTTCCTGCTCCGTGAGGGTGGCGTCCGCGCCAGTCGCCTGGATCCCGGCCTCGACCAACTGGGTCAACAGGCGCTCGACCGGAATACCGACCGTGGAGGCGAGCTGTTTGACTGTGACTTCACTCATTGACTGACCCCACTCCTATTCCTCACCGGCATCGGCGAACCAGGGTTCGCGCGCCTTCATGATCAAACGCGCCGCGCGTTCCTCGTCCATCCCCTCGATCACCATGAGCTCGTCCACGGCCTGATCGGCGAGGTCCTCCATGGTGACGACGCCGCGAGCGGCGAGCGCATAGGCCAATGCGTCATCCATGCCTTCCATGGTCAAAAGGTCCTCCGCGGGTGCTTCGGCGAGCACCTCCTCGGTGGCAATGGCCCGCGTCAGCAGCACGTCCTTGGCACGCTCGCGCAGCTCGTTGATGGTGTCTTCATCGAACTCGCGAATCGCCTGCATCTCCGCCAACGGCACATAGGCCACTTCATCGACGCTGGTGAATCCTTCCTCGACCAGGATCGCCGCAAGGTCCTCGTCGACCCCGAGCTGATCCATGAAGGCCTGGACGAAGCGCCGGGCCTCCTGATCGCTCTTGGCGGCGGCGTCTTCCTCGTTCATGACGTTGAGCGTCCAGCCGGTCAGCTGACTGGCCAGCCGCACGTTTTGACCGAACCGCCCAATCGCCTGGGAGAGGTTTTCTTCCTTCACCGCCAAGTCCATGCTGCGGGCCTCCTCGTCGACGACGATGGAGACCACGTCGGCCGGGGACATGGCGTTGATGACGAACTGCGCCGGATTGTCGTCCCACAAGATGATGTCGACGCGCTCGCCGTTGAGCTCGTTGGAAACCGCCTGGACGCGCGACCCGCGCATGCCCACGCAGGCGCCGACCGGATCGATTCGAGCGTCCTTGGTGCGCACCGCAATCTTGGCGCGGGAGCCCGGGTCGCGGGCGGCGGCCAGGATTTCGATCATGCCTTCGCCAACCTCCGGCACCTCAAGCTTGAACAGCTCGATCAACAGCTCGGGGGCGGTGCGGCTAACGAACAGCTGCGGACCCTTGATCTCGGCGCGGACGTCGAACAGATAACCGCGCATGCGATCGCCGGGGCGCACCGATTCGCGCTGAATCACGTGCTCGCGCGGCACCAGTGCCTCGGCATTGCTGCCCAGGTCCAGCAGGACGGTGCCGCGATCGGCCTTCTTTACGATGCCGGTGACCAGCTCGCCCTTGCGACCGAGGAAGGTTTCGACAATCTTTGCCCGTTCCGCCTCGCGCACCTTCTGCACGATCACCTGCTTGGCCGTTTGCGCGGCAATGCGGCCGAAGAGCTCCGATTCAATCTCTTCCTCGATGAACTCGCCGACGCCGATCCCGGGCTCCAGGACCTCGGCGGCGGAGAAGGTGATCTCGCGCTCCGGCGCCTCCAGCACGCCGGCTTCCGGATCCTCCATGACCTGCCAGCGCCGGAAGGTCCGGTAGTCGCCGGTCTTGCGGTCGATGGAGACCCGCGCATCGATCTCACCGCCGTATTTCTTGCGGGTCGCCGAGGCAAGCGCCGCCTCGATGGCCTCGAAGATCACGTCTTCGGGGACATCCTTCTCGTTGGAAACCACCTCTACGACCGCTAGTATTTCTTTGCTCATTCGACTCAATCCGACACTCGGAAATCGGGCACGAGGCGGGCGGAGTCCACCGCCGCGAGCGGTATCTCCCAAATCCTGCCATCGGCGTCCAGCCTAATCGTTTGCGCTTCAAAGCCCGCAAGCACCCCTTCCAGGTTGCGCCGGCCTTCGATCTTCTCGGCCAGGCGAACCTTCACCCGGCTGCCGCGGAACCGCTCGAAGTGCTCCGCGAACACCAGGGGGCGATCCAACCCCGGAGAGGAAACCTCCAGGTCGTAATGCCCCGGGAGCGGGTCTTCCACGTCGAGCACACCGCTCATTTGGTGGCTGACCGCCGTGCAATCCTCCAGGGTGATGCCGCGCTCGTGGTCGATATAGACCCGCAGGGTGGCCCCGCCGCCGCGCTGAAAATACTCAACCCCGACCAGCTCATAGCCCATCGGCTCCACCACTTGCCGAGCCAATCGAGTCAGTGCGCTGTCGAACGGCTGCATCACAGACCCTGCAAAAACAAAAAATGGGCCATCGGCCCAGTCGCTCCAAGGGCCTTTCGCCCCTTGCGCGGGAAACGACGGACCCTCCGGTGAGATACAAAAAAACCCCGATGACGGGGTTCCAGTGACGACAAACCTTATCGCAAGTACCGTGTCCGTCTTGTCCTTAAGCGCTCGGAGTCTAGGCCCTTTACCCGGATTCCGCAAGCGCCGGGGCCGGCGACGACGGCGAGTCGCGTC
>JBGSTR010000660.1:0-13353 GCA_041736365.1 Chromatiaceae bacterium
TCGAAGTCGCCGAGCAGGCGGATCAGGGTAGCGAAAACGCGCCGGGATTCGCGCCGGTAGACCGCGTCCACCCGCTCGCGCAAGCTCACCGCCTCGTCGTCGCCCGACAAGGCGGGCACGGCGGCCTCGGAGCCGCCCTTGATGCGGGAACCGCGTTGTTTCAAGAAAGGGTCCGCCGTTGGCCGAGATCAAAAAACCAATATGCAAGGGGCAGTGTCGGGTTACGGCGCGCATCAGCCGCTGCACAGATCGTCTGCCTCAAATCCAGCGCGCCTAACCCGACCTACAAGACTTCTCGCTTGGCTCGCGTCACCATGCCCACGTCGAGCGAGTCGCGGGAGGGAATGAGTCAGGTATGGTCGGTTGACGTCCCGCGTACTGAATTGAACTGCGCCGCATCACGTAACGCCCGCAACTCTGGCAGCAGTGCCGGCACGTCCTGCTGGACGATGCTCCAGAGGGTGTCGTTGTCGATGCCCAGGTAGCCGTGGATAAGCCGGTTGCGCGTGGCGATAACCAAGCGCCAGGGGATGTCCTTGTTTACTTCTGGGACCTTGTCTGGAACGTGAGTGGCTGCCTCGCCGATCAGTTCCAGATTGCGGATTGTGGTATCGGCATCGTAGTGCAGGCGGTCGGCGACTAGGCTGGCCTGATCCAGGCCCTGCGTATAGGCGAGGACCCGCTCGGCGAGCTCGATCATGTCATCGATGTAGAAGCGCCACTCCCGATCAGACACGAACGGCCTCCCGTTCTACGTACGGCCTCAGCTCTGCCCGCAGAGCCTTGTCGGTGACGAGGTGGATCGGGGAGCCCAGCAGGTCCTCCAAATAGGACTGCACGCCAAAATAGCGCTCGGACGTGGCAAGCCCGTCGAAGCTAACGAGTACATCCACGTCGCTGTCTTCGCTGGCCGCATCTCGCACCGTGGAGCCGAACAACGCGAGGTCGGTCACGCCGAAGCGCCGCACGAGCTCGGCTTTGTGTTGGGCCAACAGTTTCAGGGCGAGAGAGCGGGTCATGGCATTTAAAGCTCACTCTAGCGGGTTCCGTTCAGGGACTATCTTACGCAGCTGCCAGTTGCGGGGCTTCGCATGTTGACGGGTGTGTCGTCGGTCTTTGGTCGTTGGCGGAGCCGGCTATCGATGAGGGCAGATCGGTCGCTCGCTCCGGTCGCGGCATAGAGGCAGCCATTCACCCGCTCATGACGAGATTCGCTATCGCGTTCGTAGGCCAGGTACGCGTCGGGCGACATCCGCGGCAACGTCTGTCCGGGAACGGTCATGCTGGACTTCCAAATCGTCGTCGAACCTCGGTACCAACCGAACCTTACGACATTAGGACTTATCCTTTATTTCCCCGTGCCCGCCAAGCCCCGTTAGAAGTGTTTCTCATTGTAACCGCTGGCGCTGACCTTGGCGGCGCGGCCAATCTCTTCAACGCGAAGCCCTCCGTGCCTCGGTGTCTCCGCGAGAGGATCTTAACCCTCGATTCGAGCCTTGATCGTCGCGGCTCGGCGGCGACTCGCGAATAGCGCTCGTTCCAGCGCCCGAGCATCCGCGCCTCGCGCACTTGTGCGACCTTCAGGTCCTCCGGCGACAGGTCCACGTTGCAGACGATGCGCACGTCCGGGATCGGCTCCAGCCACTCGTGGGCGATCTCGAACAGCGAGCTGGTGAAGTAGCCCGCGATGCGGCGGTAGCTTCGCGCGCCCTGGAGCTGCTCGGCGAGGAAGCTGTGGTCCAGGCGGTGTTGCGGGAGGACAGTCGGCGGATCACCCGAGCGGGTACTCACCCCGACGCTTGGGGACGCGCTTGAGGTCATCCCGGCGGTTCGTCATACCGGGATCCCTGAAATTTCGATCACGTCCGCAAACCGCTCGAAGTCCTTTGTGTTGCGCGTCAATAGACAGGGAATACCATAAGCCAGCATGGTGGCGACGATATTCGCGTCGTGGATTTGCTTCCCGCCGATCTCGAAATTCGCCATCAGCTTGATGAGCTGCTCGGTCACGGCGGCGGTATCGTCCGCCACTTCAAACCGTTCCTCCAGATACCGCACTCGCTCGACCACGACATCCGGCGAGACGGCTCGGCGAATGTCTGTGGGCGGGTGCGCGCGGCGATGAACTCACGCAAGACCTGCCGACTAATCCAAAGAGGCCGACCGGTCTGATAGGCATCCTGAAGCGACTTGAGCGCTGCTCCGTGGAATGGCGCCATCGCCACATTGGCGTAGATCAGGACATTGGTATCGACAAACAGCGGGGCAGCGTCCGTCATCGCCGTACATATCCTCTCGATGCAAGCTCAAGCCCTCTGGCCAGGGACCGAGGTCATCCACCGGAAAATCCAGAGAAGACTTGCCCACGGTCGTTACCTTTCGGCGCCTCGCTCGCGTCTTCAGGAAGTCGACGAAATCCTCGACTTCGGCAATCCGCTCACGCGGAAGGGCCTGAATTTTCTTCATCAAGGTCTGTACGATTTGGGTAGATATAGCCATAAGGAATGCCTGTTTTTCACCGTTCCATTCTTGCTCCCACGCTCCGGCGTGGAAACCAGTCCCGAACAGCGGGATGCGCCGTTAGGCTGCATCTGTAACCGCCCGCTCGATCTGCAGCGGGTAGATTCCGCTCCTTTTGCGCATCCAGGATGGTGATCTCACCAATACCATCGGCCGTATATCCGATGGTGATGTTCCAGGTCACGGACTCATCGCGGAGGATGGACCCCTGCGAGATCTCGATGAACAGGATGTCATCTTGTTCGTAGTAGACGATCTTCGTCACTTTTCCTGCTTGACCATTACGGTCGTTACGATGATGGCCTGCTCGGTGGCTACTGCCGCACAGACTAGATTGTCAAGCGTACCACCTTGCCTTGCCGACCTTGTCGTCGAGCGCGTCGCGGGAGGGAACGGAGCGCAGCATTGAGTCGTCGCGATGCCGAGCCACCAGCGCCGACAAGAGATCATTCCCGGTGCGGGAACAGAACCGGCGCTTGGTCGACCCACGTTTCCGTTACCGCGCGGCTTGCCCGACCCCCGATCTGGCAATACATTTGCACTACCGATCGAAACGACGATAAGCCCCATGGCACGCACCAAGAACGAAGTCCTGACCATCCGCACCACCGCCGAGGTCAAGGCGCTGCTGAAGCTGGCTGCCGAGCGTGAGCGTCGCTCCGCCTCGTCGATGGTCGAGGTGCTGGTCCTGGACTATGCCGAGGCGCACGGCCTTACCCTTCCAGAGCCGGACCAGGCTGGGCGCAAGGGCAAGGCAAGACCAGAGAGAACCGAGAACAACCGATGACAGGGAACGCCCGCCAGCCACAAAGGTCGCGACGATGAAGGAAAACGGGAGTCTCCGATCCGCCCTCTGGGAAGCCGCCAACACCCTGCGCGGCTCCGCGGTCGATCGTACCGACTGGAAGGGCTACATCCTCCCGCTGCTGTTCTTCAAGCGCATCAGCGATGTCTGGGACGAGGAGACCGCCGAGGCGGCAGAAATATTCGGCGACGCCGGCCCATCGCTCTTCCCGGAGGTGCACCGCTTCACGGTCCCTGACGGCTGCCACTGGCGCGACGTCCGCGAGACGGCTGCGAACGTCGGCACAGCGCTGCTGCGGGCGATGCAGGAAATCGAACGAGCCAACCCGGATACGCTATACCGTGTCTTTGGCACTGCCGACTGGGGCAACAAAGAGAAGTTCACCGATGAGCTCCTCAAGGACCTGATCGAAGGCTTCTCCTCGATCTCTCTCGGCAACCAGGTGGTCACCACCGACGTGCTGGGCGACGCCTACGAGTACCTCATCGGCAAGTTCGCCGACGTGACCCGCCGCAACAAGGCCGGCGAGTTCTACACGCCCCGAAGTGTCGTCCGGATGATGGTGGAGATCCTCGACCCCCAAGAGGGCGAGTCGATCTACGACCCCGCCTGCGGCACCGGCGGAATGCTGCTCGGCGCGATCGAGCACGTGGCCCGAAACGGCGGTGATCCGCGCACCTTCTTTGGCAAGATCTACGGCCAGGAGAAGAACCTCACCACCTCGTCCATCGCCCGTATGAACCTGGTGCTTCACGGCATCGAGGACTTTCAGGTCGCCCGCGAGGACACCCTTCGGAACCCCGCCTTCAGCGACGCGGCCACCGGTGGTCTGCTCACCTTCGACTGCGTCATCGCCAACCCGCCCTTCTCGCTCAAGGAGTGGGGAAGGGAGCTTTGGGAAGCCGATCCCTGGGCACGGGCCAAGTACGGTCTTCCGCCGGAGAGCTATGGCGACTACGCCTTCGTCCAGCACATGGTCGCTTCGATGGCATCGACCGGTAGCAGCCGCATGGCCGTGGTGCTTCCGCAGGGTTCCCTCTTCCGCAAGGCTGCGGAGGGCGCGATCCGCACGGCCTTGCTCAAGGAAGACCTCATAGAGGCGGTCATCGGCCTCGCGCCGAACCTGTTCTACGGAACCCAGCTCGCCGGCTGCGTCGTCATCCTGCGCCGGAAGAAGCCCGCCGAACGCAAGCAAAAGGTGCTCGTCATCGACGCGTCGAGCCTATTCCGGAAAGGCCGGGCGCAGAACTTCCTCGACCCCGAGCACACCGAGCAGATCGTCGCCTGGTATCGCGCCTTCCAGGATGTCGAGGACCGCGCCAAGGTGGTATCGCTCGAAGCGATCAAAAAGGAAGGTTGGACCCTCAACATCTCGCGCTACGTTCTGCCGCCGATCGGCGAGGACATTCCGCCGTTGCCCGAGGCGGTTGAGGCGTTCAAGTTGGCGCTTGCTGAAGCCCGCGCTGCCGAGGACCACCTCCGCACCGTGCTCGCCGAAGGGGGCTGGCTTAAATGAGCCAAGAGCGCAGCAAAATCGCGATGCAGGCTAACCCCCTCGCGCAAAAAGAGCTGGAGGGCTACCTCTGGGGCGCTGCCACGCTGCTGCGCGGACTGGTCGATGCCAGCGACTACAAGCAGTACATCTTTCCGCTGCTGTTCTTCAAGCGGTTGTCCGACGTCTGGGACGAGGACCACCGGGAGGCCTTCGGCGACACCGGGGACGACGGCTACGCGACCGCCACCGCGAACGATCGCTTCACGATCCCGAAAGGGACGCACTGGAAGGATGTTCGTCTGGCGCCCAGGGACGTGGGCCGCGCCCTGCTTACCGCCTTCCAGACCATCGAGGCCGCCAACCCGCAGCGGCTGCAGGGTGTCTTCGGCAACGCCCCCTGGACCGACAAGGCCCAACTGCCGGACGCCACGCTCAAGAATCTGATCGAGCACTTCTCCAAGCAGACGCTCAGCCTCGCCAACGTCCCGGAGGACGAGCTCGGCAACGGCTACGAGTACCTGATCAAGCAGTTCGCCGACGACAGCGGCCACACCGCCCAGGAGTTCTACACCAACCGCACCCTGGTCCACCTGATGGCCCAGATGCTGGAGCCCGAGGCCGGCGAGTCCATCTACGACCCCACCTGCGGCACCGGCGGCATGCTCATCTCGTGTCTCGCCGAGGTGAAGCGCCGCGGCGGCGACACCCGCACCATCGGGCTCTACGGGCAGGAGCTGATCACCATCACCGCCGCCATCGCACGGATGAACCTGGTCCTGCATGGCGTCTCGGACTTCCACATCGCCGCCGGCAACACGCTGGCCGCGCCCGCCTTTGCCGAAGGCGACCGGCTGCGCACCTTCGACGTAGTCCTGGCCAATCCGCCGTACTCCATCAAGAAGTGGAACCGCACCGCCTGGGAGCACGACCCATGGGGCCGCAACTTCCTCGGCACCCCGCCCCAGGGCCGCGCCGACTACGCCTTCTTCCAGCACATCCTGCGCAGCCTGGACCCGGTGACCGGGCGCTGCGCGATCCTGTTCCCGCATGGGGTGCTGTTCCGCAACGAGGAGGCCGGTATGCGGCGCAAGCTGATCGAGGCCGACTTGGTCGAGTGCGTGCTGGGCCTGGGACCCGGGCTCTTCTATAACTCGCCGATGGAGGCCTGCGTAGTCGTCTGCCGCAGTCGCAAGCACGGGACGCGGCGAGGCAAGATCCTCTTCATCGACGCCGTCGCCGAGGTCGCCCGCGAGCGGGCGCAGAGCTTTCTTAAGGCCGAGCACCAGGAGCGCATCCTCGACGCCTACCGCGCCTTCGCGGATCAGCCCGGCTTCGCGGCGGCGGTCCCGCTGGAGGACGTGCTCGTCAAGGACGCGAGCCTGTCCATCCCGCTGTACGTGAAGAAGCCGAAGCCGCTCGCCGCGGGCGGTGAGCCGGCGACCTTGGCCTCGGCTTGGGCGGCGTACGACGAGGGTGGTCGGGAGTTTTGGACGAAGATGGACGCGCTGGTGGATATGCTCGACGGGGTCGTGGCTGAGAGGGCCGGCGATGCTTGATGTGGCGAAGAAAAAGTCCGCCGGATGGAGCACTGTCTCCTTCGGCGATGTGGTCCGTCTCTCCAAGGAACGGTCCAGCGATCCCGAGGCCGATGGCTACGAGCGGTACGTGGGGCTGGAGCAGATCGACCCGGGGGACCTTCGCATTCGCCGTTGGGGCAATGTCGCCGAGGGTGTGACCTTCAACAGCGTGTTCCGGCCCGGCCAGGTCCTGTTCGGGAAGCGGCGCGCGTACCAGAGGAAAGTTGCGGTCGCCGACTTCAGCGGAGTCTGCTCCGGGGACATCTATGTCTTCGAGCCGAAAGGCGAGCGCCTGCTGCCGGACCTGCTGCCGTTCATCTGCCAGACCGACGCCTTCTTTCAGCACGCGGTTGGGACTTCCGCAGGCTCTCTGTCACCCCGAACGAACTGGAACAACCTCGCGGATTTTGGATTCGCGCTGCCGCCGATAGAGGAGCAGCGGAGAATTCTTCGCGCTTTAGCGGCATCAGAAAGGCTGGTCGACTCCCTTCGATCGCTACTGGACCGTACGCGGATAGCGCAAGCGGCGACATTCGACGCGCTCGTGGCGGGCGCTTCAGCTAAACCGACGCCCTTGGGCGCGCTACTCGTTGGTTCACCAAGGAACGGTTGTTCCGCGCCGCAAAGCTCGGCTCCGACCGGCCACTGGGTTTTGGCGCTGAGCGCGATTTCACCGTTGGGATATCGCGCTGACCAGCTTAAGCCAGTGGAGCCCACTCCAGAGATGAAATCGGCACTCATTCGTGAAGGGGATCTGGTGATCTCGCGTTCCAACACGCGAGCGTTTGTCGGTCTCCCTACAGTCTTCCCCGAGCGAAGAAATGACGTTTCGTATCCCGACACGATGATGCGAATTGCTTTTGATCCGGCAGTCGCAAGCACTGCGTATATGCAACTCTGTCTTCGCAGCGCCGGTGCTCGGAGGCAAATTCAGAGCTATGCAGCTGGAACAAGCAACAGCATGAAAAAAATCAATGGCGAGAACATTCGCAAAGTGCTGGTTCCCTTGCCGGCATATGAAGACCAAGAGGTCATCACTGAAAAACTTGGCGCCATGACGCTCTCGGTTCGGGATACGGAGCGCCGAAAGGCTCAGGCATCCGAACTGAAGCAACAATTGCTAGCGTTGGCCTTTCAGGCTCGCGGGGCCGCATTGTGACCTTCAACGAATCCAACACCGTCGAAGCCTTCATCCGCGACCGCCTCCAGCACCTCGGCTGGGAATTCATCGACCACACCGCCCTCCCACGTCAGCCGCAGGAGGTCTTGGTCGAACCCCACCTTCGCGACGCCCTGATTCGGCTCAACCCGACCATCGCGGAGCGCCCCGCGCGGGCCGACGAGGTGCTCTACCGCCTGCGCGCCGCGATCATGACCGTCCGGGATACGGGGCTCGTGAAGGCCAACGAGGCATTCGCCGCCTGGCTGCTCGGCGAGCGGTCGATGCCCTTCGGCGAGAACGGCGAGCACGTCACCATTCGTCTGATCGACTTCGAGGACCTGAAGCAGAACCGCTTCGTCGTCACGCAGCAGCTCACCTTCCGCGCCGGCAAGACCGAGAAGCGGGCGGATCTGGTGCTGCTGGTCAACGGCATGCCGCTGGTGGTGATCGAGGCCAAGACGCCGGTCCGCTCCAGCCAGAGCTGGCTGGACGGGGCGCTCCAGGTCCACGACGACTACGAGAAGAACGTCCCCGAGCTGTTCGTGCCGAACCTGTTCTCCGTCGCCACCGAGGGCAAGGAGTACCGCTACGGCGCGATCGCCATGCCGCTGGAGCTGTGGGGTCCATGGCGGCTCGAAGACGACGTCGCATCGTCCTCTATGGGGCAGGTCGAGAAGGCCGTGCGCTCGATGCTGCGTCCGAACACGGTGCTCGATATGCTGGCGAGCTTCACCGTCTACGCCACCCACAAGGGCAAGCAGCGCATCAAGCTCATCGCCCGCTACCAGCAGGTCGAGGGCGTCAACAAGATCGTGGAGCGTGTGGTCGCCGGCCAGCCCCGCAAGGGCCTCATCTGGCACTTCCAGGGCTCGGGCAAATCGCTGCTGATGCTGTTCGCGGCCCGCAAGCTCCGCCTGCACCCCGCCCTGAAGAACCCGACGGTGCTGGTGGTGGTGGACCGCATCGACCTGGACAGCCAGATCAGCGGCACCTTCTACGCCGCGGACATGCCGAACATGGTCCGCAGCGAGAGCCGTCACGAGCTGAAGGATCTGTTGGAGAAGGATGTGCGCAAGGTGGTGGTGACCACCATCCACAAGTTCGGCGAGGCGTGGGGGGTGTTGAGCACCCGGGACAACATCATCGTCATGGTGGACGAGGCCCACCGCACCCAGGAGGGGGACCTCGGGCGGCGCATGCGCGAGGCCCTGCCCAACGCCTTCCTGTTCGGCCTCACCGGCACCCCGATCAACCGGGCCGACAAGAACACCTTCTATGCCTTCGGTGCCGAGGAGGACGTAAACGGCTACCTGAGCCGCTACGGGCTGGAGGAGTCGATCCGCGACGGGTCGACCAGGCCGCTGCACTTCGAGCCACGGCTGGTGGAGCTGCACATCGACCAGGCGGCCATCGAGGCGGCCTACCGCGAGCTGACGGAGGGCCTGACCGAAGAGGACCGCGACAAGCTCGGCAAGGCGGCCGCCAAGATGGCTGTGCTGGTGAAGGCACCCGAGCGCCTCCAGGCGATCTGCGCGGACATCGCCGGGCACTACCAGGCGAAGGTGGCTCCAAACGGCTTCGGCGCTCAGGTAGTCACCTTCGACCGCGAGAGCTGTCGGCTCTACAAACAGGCGCTCGACCAGCACCTGCCAACCGAGGTGTCGGACATCGTGATGTCCGTCAACAGCGGGGAGGAACAGTACGCCGCCTACCGGCGCGACCGAACCGCGGAGGAGGCGCTGCTGGAGCGCTTCCGCGATGCCAAGGACCCGCTCAAGATTCTGATCGTGACCTCCAAGCTGCTGACCGGCTTCGACGCCCCGATCCTGCAGACCATGTACCTGGACAAGCCGCTGCGTGACCACAACCTGTTGCAAGCCATCTGTCGCACCAACCGCCCCTACGGCGAGACCAAGAGTCACGGACTGATCGTCGACTATCTCGGCATCTTCGACGATGTCGCCCAGGCGCTCCAGTTCGACGAGAAGGGCGTGCATAAGGCGGTGTCGAACATCACCGAGCTGGCCGCGGCCCTGCCGGGAGCATTACAAAAGTGCCTGGCCTACTTCGCCGGCGTGGACCGCGCGCTGACGGGCTATGAGGGCCTGATCGCGGCCCAGGAGTGCCTGCCCAGCGACGAGTTGCGGGACGCCTTCGCCGGCGATTTCAGCCTGCTCGCGCGCATCTGGGAGGCCTTGTCCCCCGATCCGCTGCTCAGTCAGTACCAGCAGGACTTCCGCTGGCTCGCGCAGGTCTACGAATCGCTCAAACCCTCGACCGGCACCGGCCGGCTGCTTTGGCACCGGCTTGGTGCCAAGACCATCGAGCTGATCCACAAGAACGTTCACGTCGACGCCGTGCGGGACGACCTCGACACCCTGGTGCTCGACGCGGACCTGCTCGAAGCGGTGCTGAGCGATCCGGATCAGGGAAGAAAGGCCAAGGAGATCAGCATCAAGCTCACGGCGCGGTTACGTAAGCGCGCGGGCAGCCCCCGCTACAAGGCCCTCGCGGAGCGGCTCGAGGACCTGAAGAAACGTCACGAGCACGGCTTGCTGGTCAGTATCGACTTCCTCAAAGAGCTGCTTGAGCTGGCCAAGGCCGTCGTGAAGCTGGAGCGGGACACCCCGGTCGAGGAAGAGATCGACCGCGGCAAGGCCGCGCTGACGGAGCTGTTCGAGGAAGCGAAAAGCGGCGACACACCGGTGATGGTGCAACGTATCGTCGACGACATCGACGAGATCGTGCGACAGGTCCGCTTCGACGGCTGGCAGAACACCCACGCCGGCGAGCGCGAGGTCAAGATTGCGCTCCGCAAGACCCTGTTCAAGTACAAGCTGCACCAGGACACGGAGCTGTTCGATCGGGCGTACGGGTATATCAGGGAGTACTACTAGGGGGCGTTGTTGATGGCAATTGGTCAACAGCACCCGTCGAATGTCGGGCCAAGCATCTCGCCCGATTGGCGGTAACGGCCGCGCCAATCTCTCTTCGTGGGGTCGGCACGCGAGCGTGTCGGCGACCGTCGGGTTCCCCGGTAGGTGCTGTAGGTGCGGCTTCAGCCGCAATTTGCGCCGAGATTGAGATGCGGCTGAAGCCGCACCTACGGCCAAACCTCCCGGTTTCGAGGATCGACCCGTTCGCCTACTCCACGGTCACCGACTTGGCGAGGTTGCGGGGCTGATCGACGTCGGTGCCTTTGAGGACGGCGACGTGGTAGGCGAGGAGCTGGAGGGGCACGGTGAAGATCAGGGGGTCGATGACGACGTCGGTCTCCGGCAGGCGGATGACGGTGACGCCGGGCTCGTCGGCCATGGGGACGTGGAAGTCGGCGAAGACGAAGAGCTGCCCGCCGCGGGCGCGCACTTCCTCGAGGTTGGACTTGAGCTTCTCCAGCAGGGCGTTGTTGGGTGCCACGGCGACCACGGGCATTTCCTCGTCGATCAGCGCCAGGGGGCCGTGCTTGAGCTCGCCGGCGGGATAGGCCTCGGCGTGGATGTAAGAGATTTCCTTGAGCTTGAGCGCGCCTTCCAGGGCGATGGGGTAGTGCTCGCCGCGGCCCAGGAACAGGGTGTGCTGCTTGTCGACGAACTGCTCGGCCAGCTCCGCGATGCGCTCGTCGAGACTCAGCACCTCCTCGAGCTTCGCCGGGACGGAGCGCATGAGGGCGACGATCCGCTCCTCGGCCTCCGCGTCCATGCGGTTGCAGCGCCCGACCGCGACGGTCAGCAGCAACAGGGCGATCAGTTGGGTAGTGAATGCCTTGGTGGACGCCACGCCCACCTCGGGGCCCGCGTGGGTCAGCAACACGAGGTCGGACTCGCGCACCAGCGAGCTCTCGGGGACGTTGCAGATGGCGAGCGTGGTGGCATAGCCCGCGGTCTTGGCCATGCGCAACGCGGCCAGCGTATCGGCGGTTTCACCGGACTGCGAGATGGTGACGAACAGCGCGCCGTCCGGGACGACGTGGTCGCGGTAGCGGCATTCGCTCGCGACCTCGACCGCGCACGCAACGCCCGCCAGCGACTCCATCCAGAACTTGGCCACCAGCCCGGCGTGGTAGCTGGTGCCGCAGGCGACGATGGTGACCGCCTTGACTTGGGCGAACATGGCCGCGGCGTCCTTGCCGAAGCTCTCCGGTACGACGCGATTACCCGCCAGGCGCCCCTCCAGCGTGTCGGCAATGGCCCGCGGCTGCTCGAAGATTTCCTTGAGCATGTAGTGCCGGTAGGCGCCACGCTCGGCGGCGTCGGTGGCGACGGACGATTCCTTGACCGGGCGCTCGACGAGGTCGCCGTTGCGATCCCAGATGCGCACGCGATCCAGGGTCAGCTCGGCGATATCGCCCTCTTCGAGGAAGATGAAGCGATGGGTGACGGGCAGCAGCGCGAATACGTCCGAGGCGATGAAGTGCTCGCCGAATCCGACCCCGATGACCAACGGGCTGCCCTGGCGCGCTGCCACCAGGTGGTGCGGGTCCTGGATGTCGATCACGCCCAGCGCATAGGCACCTTCCAGCTTGCCGGTGCTGCGGCGCACGGCCTCGATCAGCGGGTAGCCGGCGGCAAGCTCATCGTAGATGGCATGCACCACCACCTCGGTATCGGTCTGCGAGGTGAACAGGTGACCGGCGGCGATCTGCTCGCGACGCAGGGCCTCGTGGTTCTCGATGATGCCGTTGTGCACCACCGCGCAGCGGTCCCGGCAGACGTGGGGATGGGCGTTGCGCACCGCGGGCTCGCCGTGGGTCGCCCAACGCGTATGTGCGATGCCGAGTGTCCCGGGCAGCGGATGCTCGCGCAGCTCGTCCTGCAGACGGGCGACCTTGCCGAGCGTGCGATTGCGATTGAGGTGGCCGGGCGACTCCAGCACGGCCATGCCGGCGGAGTCGTAGCCGCGATATTCGAGTCGGCGCAGCCCCTCGAGCAGGATCGCCGAGACCGGACGTTGGGCGATGGCGCCGACGATTCCGCACATGGGTTTGGGTCCTTAGAGAGAAGCGGAAAAATTGCCCTCCCGGCATTTTATCAGCTCGCGATCCGAGAGGCGCGACTCTCGGATCGCTCCATTTTCAAACGCTTACATCGGTTGAAAATGCCGGGCCATCCCTGGCCCGAACGGGAAACGCGGGAGAACAGCGTTTCCCTAGCTCTCGGGGTTTTCTTGTTTCTGCGGGCGTTTCCAGCCGGGGAAGGTCACCTGCCGGCCGCGGGCGACGGTCAGCTCGGCCGGTGGGGCGTCGCGTGTGATCACCGACCCGGCCCCGATGGTCGCCTCGGCACCGACGGTAACGGGCGCAACCAAGGCGGTATTGGAGCCGATGAAGGCGCCGTCGCCGATGCGCGTCTGGTGTTTGTTCACACCGTCGTAGTTACAGGTGATGGTCCCCGCGCCGACGTTCACACCCGCGCCGATCTCGGCATCGCCGATGTAGGTCAGGTGGTTGACCTTGCTGCCGGTGCCGACGGTGGACTTCTTGATTTCGACGAAGTTGCCGATGTGCGTTTGGTCGGCGAGACGGGCATCCGGACGCAGGCGCGCGAACGGCCCGATACGGGCGTCGGCACCGACCACCGCGTCCTCGATCACGCAGTTGGCGAAGATCTCGGTGCGCGGGCCGATGCGGCAATCCTTGAGCACGCAATTCGGACCGACGCTCACGCCTTCGGCCAGGTGCACCTCGCCCTCGATGATGGCGTTGACGTCGATACGCACGTCCGGCGCCGCGTGCAGCACACCGCGCAGATCGAACCGGGCCGGGTCGGCCAGGGTTACGCCGGCGCGCATCAGCGAC
>JBGSTR010000667.1:0-2007 GCA_041736365.1 Chromatiaceae bacterium
GCCGTCGCGGGCGAGTGCGGCGAGGATCGTCTCGCTTGCGCCATCGTCGGCGAGCGTGCCCGCCCAGGCGCAGGAGTGGCCGAGCTGGGCGAGCACCTTGAGGCTGTTGACCGCGTTTCCGCCGCACACTCGGCGCTGGGCGAGTGCGCGGATTTCCGCGTCTTCGGTGGGATAAGTCGCGACCTCTTGGATGAGGTCGAGGGTGGCGACCCCGACCGCAAGCACGCGACGCCTACGGCTCTCGGGCAACGCGGAATCCCAGCATGTTCAGCCGCGTATCCGGAGCGAAAGGCGCCCTCACATAGGTCCTGATCGAGGTCGACGGCTTGTTGAAGGCGCCGCCCCGGGCAACCCGCCGGGTGCAATCGCCGCCGAGCATGGCGCTGCCGTCGGTGGGGGCGCCGTCGTAGCCGGGGGTGTAACAGTCCGCCACCCACTCCAGGGCGTTGCCGGCGGTGTCGTACAACCCGAATGCGTTCGGATCGAAGCTCCCCACCGGGGCCGGGGAGCGGTTGTCCCAAGGGGTGCCGCAGTCGAAGCAGACGGCGCGCCCGTGCTCCATGCCGAAACCCCAGGGATAAGATCCATTCTTGCCCGCTCGGGCCACGTATTCCCATTCGGCCTCGCTCGGCAGCCGGTATTGATGGCCGGTCTGGCGTCCCAGCCAATCCGCATACGCCACCGCGTCCGCCCATGTCACTCCAATGACCGGCTGTGTTCCGCGCCCAAAGCCGTAGTCCGAGGGCAGCGGCCGACCGGTGGCGCGCGCGAATCGGTCGTATTGATCGAAGGTCACCTCGTAGGCGCCGATCAGGAAGGGTGGGATACGAACGTCATGTTGGGGTCCAAAGTCCGCGCCCGAAAGGCTGTTGTGGCCCATGCGCAGGTCGCCGCCGTAAAGGGCAATCATCGTGGGTCCTTCCCCGCCGCCGCGCAGCGGATCGCGGCTCAAGCGGATCGGTGCCGTGCTCTGCTCGATGCCTGCGTCGGGGCTTTCCGGCGCGGTAATCACCGGCTCCGGTGTCGATCCGGCATCCGTTTCCACCGCTTCGGGTACGGGGGGCGGCTCCGTTGCCGTTCGCGTCGACTGCCAGGGCAGCGGGAGATCGACCCGCGTCGCCCCCCAGAGCGCGAGACCGACGGTGCCGAGCACCAGCAGTCCGGAGATCAATCCCATGGAGAACGGTTTGACCGGGCTGACCGAAGTGTGCGGTGGGACCCGCGTGATCGGGGCGGCGGCGACCGGGGTTGGGACGACCGGCGGCAAAGCGAGCGAGGGTGAGGACTGAAGCTCGGCCAGGTTCTGTTGCAGACGCCGGACCTCCTCGCGTGCCTCCTTCAGGGACAGATCCTTGCGCGCGACCTCCTCCCTGAGGTCGTCGAACACCACGTGCCGGTCCTCGAGCTCGTCCTCGAGTCGCCGACATTCGCTCGTAATCCGGTCGAGAACCTGCTCCTTCTCGTTGAGCGTGCTCTGCAGGGTGTGCAGGTCCTGCTCCATCGCTTGGCGCTCGGCGGCGGTTGCGACCACCCGCTCCGCGTCGTACTCGCGCTCGGCGAGCTTGCGGTTGAGCCGTGCGATCTCGAACCCCGCTTCCCTGCGCATCGCCTCAAGGGCCAGGCGCAGGGCCTCGACATCCTCGCGGCGATCGATCGGGTGAGTCGCGTCGAATAGGGCAACCATAGTAACTTCAGATGCGGTTCAGCAGCGCCCGTGCTGCAAGGTAACAATTGGGTCGAAAATCCAACCGAGAACGCCTTTGTATGACACCTTGTCACTTCAGCATTTCGCGCCGGCTCCGTCCAACATCGGATTCCATTTCAGCGAGACGGGTCCGCTTTTTTCGCCGAGCGGTCGAAAATGGCGACAGGCGGTAGCGTAGCCGCGGGGCATCCGCTAACCGCGGAGGCAGCCGCGTTGGTCCTGGGCGAGGGCGGCAATGCCTTCGACGCCGCGATTGCGGCATTTTGCGCGGCGTGCGTCTCCGAGCCCGTGCTCGCCTCGCT
>JBGSTR010000267.1:0-9574 GCA_041736365.1 Chromatiaceae bacterium
CGAGAGCGGGTGCCGGACACCAGAGTCACCGCGGTCGCGGCGGACCTCGCGACCGCCGATGGCTGCGCCGCGCTGATTCAGGCCATTCCGCGGGTGGACGTGCTGGTCAACAATGTCGGCATCTTCGAGCCGAAGCCCTTCGAGGAGATCGGCGACGCGGATTGGCTGCGCTTCTTCGAGACCAACGTGATGAGCGGCGTTCGCCTGTCGCGCCACTACCTCGCCGGGATGCGCGAGAACGACTGGGGGCGGATCGTATTCGTCTCCAGCGAATCCGGGGTGCAGATCCCCTCGGAGATGATTCACTACGGCATGACCAAGACCGCGCAACTGGCAATTGCGCGGGGCATCGCCGAAACCACCGCCGGGAGCGGGGTCACGGTAAACAGCGTGCTGCCCGGACCTACGCGGTCCGAGGGCGTCGCGACCTTCGTGGAGCAAATGGCGCAGGACCGCGGCATCGACTTCGCGACCATGGAGCGCGAATTCTTCCAGACCGCGCGACCCACGTCTTTGTTGCAGCGGTTCGCCAGCGTGGAGGAGGTCGCGAGCATGATCGTGTATGTATGCAGCGCCCGGTCCTCGGCCACCAACGGGGCCGCGCTGCGGGTCGACGGGGGTGTCGTTCGGGCGATTGGATAAAGAAGAAGCTTTTCGAACGCCTTCCGAGTGTTCGATTAGCCCCATTTTCTGTTCGCTTGGGGCACTCGAAGATACCGCTATCTTGAACCCGACTGGAAACGCCATCCCGGCATTTCGATGCCACCGCCGAACGGGGACTCCATCCCTTTTGCCCAACGCGAGCACCGCTCGCGATTCCGTTCTGGAAACCGCTGGCGCGCAGTGGTAGAAGACGCCTTGCCGTCGCGACACGTCGGACGCGGCCGACATAGGCCGAATAAAGGTAATCGGGTGCCAGGCTTACCGCCGCACCCGCTCGATTTTTTTATAGATCTAGTTGGAGAGTCGCAACCATGGTAAAGAAGCTGTTGATCGCGGGGCTGGCGCTGGCGTGGGGCTCCGCGTACGCGGCCACCGGGGCGCATTGGGAATATTCGGGGGCGGAGGGGCCGGAGAGCTGGGCACGGTTGAGTCCCGACTACTCGGCCTGCTCGGGAAAAAACCAATCCCCCATCGACCTGACGGGGTTCGTCGAGGCCGATCTAGAACCGATTGAGGTCGAGTATCAGGCCGGCGCCACCGAGATTGTGAACAACGGCCACACGGTGCAGGTGAACTTTAGACCCGGCAGCCGAATCAAGGTCGACGGTCACACCTTCGAGCTAAAGCAGTTCCACTTCCACGCCCCGAGCGAGAACCACATCAACGGCCGGTCCTATCCCATGGAGGCCCATTTGGTCCATGCGGATGACGACGGGAACCTGGCGGTGGTAGCGGTGATGCTGGAGCCGGGAGCCGCGAATCCCGCGCTGCAATCCGCATGGTCGCTGATGCCCGAAAAAGCCGGGGACGAAGCGACGCTCCGGGAAGCGATCTCCGCCGAGGACATCCTGCCCGCGAACCGCGACTATTATCGCTTCAACGGATCGCTGACGACCCCCCCATGCTCCGAGGGTGTGCGCTGGCTGGTCATGAAGGAGCCGGTCTCGGTGTCGCCCGAGCAGATCGAGCGCTTCACCAGCACCCTGCACCACCCCAACAATCGCCCGATTCAGCCGGTCAACGCGCGGCCGGTGCTGGAGTAGCGCCTCTCGGACCGCGAGCTGATCAAGTGCCGGGAAGGCATTTGATCAGCGCTTCCCGAGCCAAATCACTCGTGCAGTAGGGTGATCGTGGTCGCGGCGGTCGTCCGGTCGATCTCGACTCGAAGCACGCAGTATTCGATCTGCTCGCTCACGGGGGTCGGGTCGTCGGCGCAACTACAGCCGGCAATGACGCCCGAGAAAAAGACCCCAACCTTGGCCCGGATTCGGCCATCCGCCTCCGTGACCCCGATGATCATGGGCTCGATCGAGCCGGCAAGCGCGTGACTGCTCATGGATAGCCCCTGCTGCAAGGGAAGCTGATCCGGCGTGAGGGCGACCAGCGACTGCTTCAGCGCTGCCTCGAACGCGGGTGAGCCCCAGGCGTTCAGTGCTTCGGTCATTCGAATCATCGGCATCCTCCGGTGAGCCCCGATCACGCGACGGGGACTACAGTGCCCCGGATTCGACAAACGGGGCAACATCGGCGTTCGCCGCCGACCGCTTCAGAAGCTGTGGACCATTCCGGCGGAGAAGCCGCCCCAGTCCGCGTCCGGGGCGTCGTCGTCGACCGCCGTATAGAGTGTGTAGACCTTGGTGCGGGCGCTGAAGTTGTGGTCGAAACCAATCGCCCAGGTGCGCTTGTTGCGCTGGTCGATGGATCCGTAGAAACCCTCGGGAAAGGTCTGACCGATCGTCCCCGGGGAGCAGGTGTAGCGCAGTCCGACTCCCAGGGGGTCCGCGCAAGGGTCCAGCGTAGCGTGACCATACATCGCCTTGAGCCGATGATTGCCCATGGCATAGGCCGCCTGCACCTGCCAGAGGCTGGCCGAGGCGCTTGCCGGCAGTCCGAGCACGTTGCCGCGCGATTCGTAGATCCCCGTCAGCGTGACGCCGCGCCAGTCCAGCAAACCGAGGCCAAGGCGCAGCTTGGAGTCCTCTTCGGCGAAGACGCCGTGCACAATATCGTAGGCGGCATCCTGCGGGGTCCACTGCTCGGCGCCGATCACCTCATAGGCAGCGGAGCCATACAGCGGACCACGCGTGTAGGTGAGCGCTACGGACCAGCCGTCGGCGATCCCGTCCGCATCGGGGTTGGGGATGCCCACGAACGTGCCGCCGCCCCCGGGCATCACGGCACCGGCCAATTGCAGGCCCCACAGGTCCGGGGTGAGCACGAGGATCGAGTTGTCGGCGCGAAGATCGTCGAAACCGACCGTATAGTTGTAGTCCGCCAGCGTATCGGCGAACAGGTCGAGCCCGCCGGTCGACATCATCGTCGGCGTGTCGTGGCGGCCAATCAGCAAGGTTCCCCACTCGTTGGCGAGGCCGACGTAGCTGTTGCGGACCCGCACCCAGCTCGGATCGCCGTTTGCGAACTGCTCGTCGGCGTCCGCGATCGGGACCTCCAGCTCAACCTGGTAGATGGCCTGCAAGCCGTCGCCAAGATCCTCCGACCCCTTGATACCGATGCGGGAGGCGCGATTGTTCGCATTGAGATCCCAGCCGCGGAAGGCCTGCCCGGGTGTCAGCGCGGCATTCAGCGCGCCCAAGATGCGTTGTTGGGTTTCGGCGTCGAGTGCGTTCCAGTCGATGGTACCGAACAGGAGGTCGCCGACCACCGTGTTGACGCCCCTGGGCGCGGGCAGTGCCTCCATGTAGCCCGCATCGTTCAAGGCCTGGTTGGCCCCGACGATGAACGTCATCACGTCGAAGTAAGGACCGCCGACAGCCGGGCGGTTCCAGGCCGCGTTGGCCTCGACATCGACGTAGTCGATCGAGACGCTGGCGCGGCCGTAGACGATGGCATCCGCGAAAGACGGCGTGCCCGCGAGCAACCCCGGAATCCCGGCGAATGGAATCAAGAACCGGTTTTTCATCTGGCAACTGCTCGTGATGGGCGTTTGTGGCCCCGGCACGCCGGGTAGGAATAAGCGGTCCGGCAACCGGCTGGCTCCGCGACCTCACGCGCGCCGAGCGCCGGCGCACCGGCCACCGATGCCGGAAAGTTTACCCTACTATGGGTTTATACTTTTTCGAGCCGCTCTATCCCGACCTCTTCGGCGTCCGGGCACATCAATGTCAAGGTTGTTCAAGCTCCTCTACGACGTGGCCGGGATCCGTACCCGGTATCTGAGCGTGCACGACGAGCTGTTCAGCGTCTCGGCCAGCAAGCTCTTGCGGATGTTCCGACATATCCCCGCCAGGGACAGCGCGGCGCAGCTCGAGGTGCTGGAAAAGCTATCCCGAGAGCTTGCCGCGACGCGCGAGGATCTCGCCACGTTGAACAACACCGAGACCTCGATGAGGCGCGGCGCGGAGATCCGGCGCGGGCTCGAAGACTATGTGGTTGCACTCGCTGAAACGGTCGAGATTCTGCGCCAGGTCGTGCGCGCAAAGGACGTCGCGGCGGCGCAAAGAGATCCAAATGAACAGAGGCTTCGCGGCCTGAAAGTGGCCTACGACGACGCGATGCAATATCACAAGCGCCTAGGCTCGGCCCTCAACAAGCTGATCTCCGACCATTGAATCCCGCCCATGGGATCCGGCGTTGCAGCCCGCTGGTTATTTCTTAGCCTTTTTCTTGTCCTTTTTCTTGTCCTTCTTGTCTTTCTTGTCTTTGCCTTTCTTGTCCTTTGAATCCTTCTTTTTCTTTTTCTCCGCTTTCGGCTCGGATTGGTCGTCAACCTCGCTCGGCGCTTCGACGACCGGTGCCGGCTTGGCAGCAGGTGCTTTTTTCGACGCGCTCGCTCCACGAGAACGAATCAGATCGGTAGCGGCCTGCTTAACCTGAATCGCGCGCGTATCGCTGATTCCATGCACCGTGCTTAATTTGCCGAGCGCCGCGGCGGCGAGATCCTCCGCGCTGTTGATGCCATGCGCTGCGAGATCTTTGGCCAACGTTGGCCCAACGCCTTTGACCTCAGTCAGAGGTATCTGCATCTAACCATTCTCCCGTGGTGAAAATCGGACTAAGAATATTACACCTAGGTTAAAGATAAATAGCCTTCGCTGCGATTCGAGGCCGGATCGGCGATATAATTTGCAATCGCGCCGCTACCCCGAAACAGGGTTCGTGCGTGAAACCTTGTCCGAAAGGACAATCGTAGGGCCGCGGCTAGGGCCGTCGTTGGCGCCGGTTGCCGCGTCTCGGGTTATTCGCTGCTGTATCGTCACCCGAGCGACATGAACCACTTCGTCGAAAAGCTGCATCTCAAGGAGCTGGCGGAAGAAAACATCTTTTTCGCAAAGCGCGACGCGGAGCTGATCAAGGCCCTGCAAGATAAGAAGCTCGCGACGTTCGCCGAGTGCGGCGAACGGAAGGAAGGCGCGAGGCGGAACGATTCGAGAATCGCTTCTCAAGCATCTCCGACCAGCACAAGCACCGGCCGCTTGATCTGCTTCGCGCCTACCGCGCGTTGCTCAATGACGTTTGGAATGCCTGCAAGAGGCACAAGTAGGAAGGGTCAAGTCGCTAGTTGCGTTGGCGGCGCGGTCCGGCCCGACCAGCACGCCGCCGAATTCGCAACACCGCCGCCCGGTTCGGGCAAGACTCAGGTCTTCTTCGTCGCGGCTGTTTCCTTGCCGTCCGCCGTTTTGATCGCGTGATCGCCTACCGACTTGGTCCACCAGGGGTTTTTCGCCTCGACCAGCTCTTCCCAGCAGTTGTCGAACCGCAACAGCATGTGCTGCGCGTCACAGGTCCTCCAGCCGAGTATGCCACCCGCATAGACGAACAACAGACGATCCTTCTGGCCCTCCAGCAAGTTGTCGAGCAGGTGCTGTGAAACGGCCACGTCGTTCAGAGTCCCCAGCAGATCCTGCAAACCCTTCATGTGCGAGATGAAGACGTCCATGCCGGCAAACAGCGGCTGGAAGAACTCCGCCGCGTAACGCAGCTTCTTGCAGGCGATCCGCAGCCGGTGCATCTCCTCGGGATTGTCGCGATTCACGTGGGTGCCGGCAGCAAGCACTCTGCGCTCCTGCTTGTCCAGTCGCTTGCGCGCATAGGGGATAATGTTCTCCGCCAGCAGCTCCGCGCGCTTGGTGCCCTTGGCCGCCTGCTCCCACTCCCTGGAATCGAGCCAGGCGCCGAATCCCTCCTTGAAGTGGCGATAGCGGCCGCTGTCGAGCATCGGCGCCACCTGCTCATGGTAGGCGCGTTCCCGGCGGCGCTCGGCAAGCCGAGTGAAACGGTCGGCCCCCTTAAGCGGGAGCTTCGGGACCAGGCCGCTTAGGGCCTCCGTGATGAATACGTCCAGATCGCGCGCAAGCCCCAGCTCGTCGGCGAGCCAACGGATCTCGTCGCTCCAATGCTTGTAGGAGGCGCGCGGAACGGCGTTCTCGAACAGCGGAAAGGCCGAGCGCATGCGCCTCGCGGTGACCCGCATTTGGTGCACACCCTCGATATCGTCCCAAGTGCGCGCCGCATGCTCCCAGCGACCCAAGATCTCGAAATTGTGACGCAGGATGGTTTGGAAGGTCTCGCTTACCGTCTGCTCGGCCGAGACTGGAGCGATTTTCGATTTACTTGCCATGGGGATATCGGAAGCCTCGGTCGCTAGGTCGCCGCCGGCATCCATCTGTGAGTCCATGAGCTGAAGAGGGCTGCCGTAGGGGCTCGGGACGCGGTATAGCATCATGTCCTCCGGGATCATAACCGAGTAAGGGGAAATCGCGCGCAAAAGGTGGGTAGATTCGTTCCGGTCGAGACAATTCGGAAGGCCGAACGCGTGACACCACGGATTGGACAGGCGCAGGCACAACCCCAATGTTTGCATTCTCAATCCTCCCCGCGGGACTCAACCTCTCACCCGGTTGTAGCGACGAACCACTCGAGCGCGACGCGGTCGAGGCGTTGATGGGAGTTTACGTGGGCAAGAAGATTGGTCTGTGCAGTGAATCTCAGTTGCCCCGGACCGCGTGTCACTCGACTTACGATGTTCTCACAGTTTGATTGCACTACCGTGTCAGTGCGCCGCGAGCCTCCGGGCCTGCGGCGGGCGCGCGCCGACGCGTCAGTACATCCGATGCCGGAAGAGCCAACCGGCGGCGGTGAGACTCGCCACGCCGATCAGCGCCATGGGCCAGTATTGGTCGACGAGTTGGGCGTAGGAGTACCCCTGCAGGAACACCCCGCGCAGCACCACGAGGAAATAGCGTAGCGGGTCGACACGGGTAATGAGCTGGACGACGGCAGGCATGTTGGCAATCGGGGTCGCGAAACCCGAGAGGATCACGGCCGGCACCATGAACAAGAAGGCGCCGAGCAGTCCCTGCTGCTGGGTGACCGAAAGCGAGGAGATCATCAGCCCCACGCCGACCGCCGAGATCAGGAACAGCCCCATCCCCAGATACAGGGCCCCCAGCGAGCCGCGTAGCGGCACCCCGAACGCGTAGACCACCAGGAAGATGATCAAGCTGCCCTGTAGCAGACCGACCAGCAGGCCGGGGATGGACTTGCCGATGAGGATCTCCACCGGACGCAAGGGCGTGACTAGGAGCTGGTCGAAGGTACCTGCCTCCCGTTCCCGGGCCACCGAAAGGGCGGTCACCAGCAGGGTCACCACCAGCGTGAGCAGCCCCACGATGCCAGGCACGATAAACCAGCGCGACTCCAAATTGGGGTTGTACCAGGCCCGGATCACCAAATTGACCGGCGCCCCCGGCTGCCCGAGCCGCTCGGCCCACTGGCGATTGAAGTCGATCAGGATACCGCGCACGTAGTTCAGTGCAGTCATGGCGGTGTTGGAGTTGCGCCCGTCGAGGATCACCTGGACCTGACCGCCGGCGCCGCGCAGCACGTCGGCGGTGAAGCGGGGGCCAATCCGCAGCACCAACAAGGCCTCGCGCCCATCGATCAGCGGCGCGACCTGGGCGTCGTTGGTCAGGCGCCGGACGATGCGAAAATTGGGGGAGCCCTCGAAGCGCGCAATCAGCTCGCGGGCCGGCTCCCCACCGTCCTCGTCGTAGACGGCCATGGGGGCCTGATTGAGGTCGAAGGTGGCCGCGAAGCCGAACACCAGAAGCTGGACGATGGGCGGGCCGATGAGCACGAAACGGCTGCGCCGATCGCGCAACAGTGCCAACAGCTCCTTGATCGTCAGGGCGAGGATGTGCCGGAGCATGGGCTATTCCAGGTTCTTGCGCGCCTTGCGCCGCAGCACGGCAAAAAAGACCAGCATCATTGCCGCCAGCGCGGCGGCGTTGGTCAGCACCACGCTCCAGACGTTGCCGGCGAGGAACAGGGTCTGCAGGATGGCGACGAAATAGCGCGCCGGCACCACATGGGTGATGACCTGGACCGGGGCCGGCATGGATCCGATGTCGAAGATGAAGCCGGACAGCAGAAAGGCCGGCAGAAAGGTGACCAGGATCGCGATTTGGCCCGCCACGAACTGGTTGCGCGCCACGGTGGAGATCAGTAGCCCCATCCCCAGGGCCACCAGCATATAGATCGCCGAGGCCGACAACAGCAGCCAAAACGAGCCGCGCAAAGGCACTTGGAACAGCCACACGGCCATCGCGACACTGAGCAGCATGCCGCCCATGCCGAGGAAGAAGTAGGGCACCAGCTTACCGAACAGCAGCTCGCCGATCCGGATCGGCGTGACCATAAGCGCCTCCATGGTCCCGCGCTCCCATTCCCGGGCGACGACCAGCGCGGTGAGCAGGGCCCCGATCAGGGTCATGATCACCGCCACCAGCCCCGGCACCAGAAAGTTGCGGCTGCGTAGCGCCGGATTGAACCAGATGCGTTGGTCCGTCTCGACCGGCATCCGCAGCTCTTGACCCCGCGAGGCCGCATAGCTCAGGAGCCAGCTCTGCCAGGCGCCCTGAACGTAGCCCGCGGTGATCCGCGCCTGATTGGCGTCCACGCCGTTGATAAATACCCCCACGCCCGCCTCGTAGCCGCCGAGCAGGCGCTCGCTGAAGTCGCTGCGCAGCCACACGACGCCGTCGACCCGGCGCTCGGCCAAGGCCGTCTCGGCCTCCTGGATACTCGGGAAACGACGCGGGCTGAAGTACTCGGACTGATAGAACCCGGCCGCGAAGCTGGCCGTATTGGTATCCGGCCGGTCGATCACCAGGGCCAGTGGAATATGCTTGGCGTCCAGCGACACCCCATAGCCGAACAGCAGCAGAAGCACCACCGGCATCACGAACGCGATCGCGATGCTCGAAGGGTCGCGCAGGATCTGGAGGCTTTCCTTGCGTACCATGCCGCGCAGCCGCATCCAGGCCCCGCCCCTGGGCTCGACCGCCGATGCAGCGGACGTCGGTCGCACCGCGTTCATGCCGCCACCGCGCCGAATTGGCGAGCACGCGCCTCGATGAGACCGATGAAGGCGTCCTCCATGGTTGGATCCGGGTTTTCGGGGCCGCGAAAACGGGTCTTCATCTCGGCCGGCGTCCCCTGGGCGAGGGTCTCGCCCTCGGCCATGATCAGGAGGCGATCGCAGTAGTTGGCCTCATCCATGAAATGGGTGGTCACCAGCACCGTCACGCCCTGCTCGGCGAGGAGGTTGATGTGGTGCCAGAACTCGCGCCGGGCCAAGGGATCGACACCCGACGTGGGCTCGTCCAGAAACAGGATGTCCGGCTCGTGCATCAGGGCAGCGGCCATGGCAAGACGTTGCTTGTAGCCGAGCGACAGATCGCCGCTGGACATATCCGCGTAATCGGCAAGCTGGAAACCGTCCAGGGCCCAGCGGATGCGGCTCCGCAGGCGAGCGCCGCGCAAGCCGTAGGCGCTCGCGAAGAACCGCAGGTTCTGCTCCACGGTTAGATTCACATAAAGCGAAAAACGCTGGGCCATGTAGCCAATGCGCCCGCGCGCCTTGGCCGCGGCGTGCCGCAGGTCGTGACCC
>JBGSTR010000747.1:0-1939 GCA_041736365.1 Chromatiaceae bacterium
CAACCGCCGCCGCGACGCACGCGCCGCTGGTGATTTCGGTGATGGCCGGGGTCACGGTGAGCGCGCTACAACACTGGCTCGGTGCGCCGCTGCCGGTGGTGCGCGCGATGCCCAACACGCCCGCGATGGTGCAGACCGGGGCGATCGGACTATATGCGAGCAGCGAGGTCGACGACGAGGCCCGCAACCGGGCGGAGACCATACTGCGCGCCGCAGGTTTGACGCGTTGGGTGGATACCGAAGCGCAGATTGACGCCGTGACCGCCATTTCCGGCAGTGGCCCGGCCTACTTCCTGCTAATGATGGAGGCCCTGGAAGCGGCGGGCGTGGATCTCGGGCTGAACGCCGAGACCGCGCGCCTGCTGACCATTCAAACGGCGTTGGGGGCTGCCCGAATGGCCATGGAGAGCGATGACCCGCCCCAGCGGCTGCGCGAGCAGGTAACCTCGCCCGGCGGCACCACCGAGCGCGCCCTGGCGGTGTTCGAGGAGGCTGGACTGCGGGCCCTGGTGGCGCGAGCGGCCCACGCCGCGCGCGATCGAGCGACCGAGATCTCCCGTTCACTGGCGGAGCAACAATGAGCGGCTCATATCTCGCCAATCCGATCATCTTTCTGATCCAGACACTGCTTGGGCTCTATACCGCGGTGGTCGTGATCCGGTTCCTGCTGCAATGGGCGCGGGCCGACTTCTACAATCCGATCTCCCAGTTCGTGGTCAAGGTCACCTCGCCGGTGCTGCGGCCGCTGCGCCAGATCGTCCCCGGCTACGCCGGCATGGACATGGCCGCGCTGGTCCTCGCCTGGCTGCTGAAGGCGCTGGAGCTTGCCCTGGTGGCGGTGCTGCTGGGGCTCGATCGCAACCCGCTCGGCGCGTTGGCCTGGGCGGTACCCGGCTTGCTGGAGCTGGTGATCAATATCTTCCTGTTCGCGGTGCTGATTCGGGTAATCCTGAGCTGGCTCAATCCCGATCCCTACAACCCGGCGGTGGCGCTGCTGCAACGACTCACCGACCCGATCATGGGGCCAGCGCAACGCCTGATTCCGTCGATCGGGGGCATCGATCTGTCGCCCATGCTGGTGATGATCGGACTGATCCTGCTGAAGATGCTGCTGATCCAACCCCTGAACGCCCTTACCGGCAACCCGTTCGGGTTCTGAAGGCCCCTGGACGCCCCCTGGTACCGGTGGCGCGGGGCGGACTTGGAGCTATTCGTGCGGGTACAGCCCAACGCCCCGCGCGACGAGCTCGTCGAGGCCCTTGAGGACTGCTATCGGGTACGCATCAAGGCCCCGCCGGTGGAAGGCAAGGCGAACCGGGCGCTGCGGCGGTTCATCGCCGACGCCTTCGACGTCCCCCAGTCCCGGGTCGAGCTGATCGGGGGCACGCACGGCCGGCGCAAACGGCTGCTGATTCGATCACCCGGCCGGCTTCCATTGCCGATCGAACGCCCGGTATATACTCCCGGGTACCGCGGGGTCGGGGAACGGAAGACTTAAAGGCCGGAAACGTTGCAAGCGTCCGCCATCCAACAGCGCCTGAGCGCGTTCCAGCAGTGGAAGGATCGTGTCGCCGTCGCGGTACGCGACCTTGGCGACTGGCTGGATGCCCATCGGCAAACGACGGCCGAGACCCGAAAGCTGCTTGCCGCGACCGAGGACGAGGTCCAGCGCGAGCGGTGCCGGATCGGCATCGTTGGCCCGCCATCCCCCGATACGACCGATCTGTTCAACGCCTTGCTCCACTGCGACAACGACTTCCCGCTGCTGCCCGAGGCGATGGGCGGCGCGCCCTGCCCGACCGAGTTTCTGTGGGACGGCGCACGCGGTACGGCCTATCTGCGGCTGCTCTCGGCGCAGAGTCGAGACGACGATCCAGGGCGGTGGGAGGAGCGCTCGCTGGACGACTTGACACCCGCGGCGCTGGCCGCCGCGCTCGCG
>JBGSTR010000818.1:0-5590 GCA_041736365.1 Chromatiaceae bacterium
CCGAGTGATAACGCACCGAATCGAGTGTGAGTTGTTCGGGTCTCTTCCTGTGTGTTGATCGCGCCATGGATGAAAGAATGGGGCCATGGTGCAGGTGCCGATGCCGGGTAACGTCCCTCTGTGGGGTGCGAGATCTCGTACGGCTTTCCGCCTCTCCACGCAGTGGTTCGACATCAATACCGCGCCGCACACCATCGCCCCTATCAATCAATCCCAGTGACTACGCAGCAAGAACCGGTGAACCAGGCCGGATCGATTCGTTCTAGCGGCTGGGTTTGACACTGAGGGGCCGGTGGTGTGATCAGCCGCCGCGTCGTATGCGACGTCGCGTCGGTTGCACCGTTGGCTGTCAGCCGCATTTGGACCATCGCCCAATTCAATCCGGGTTGTCGGGCCGAGGGGTTCGATCTGGTGTATCGCGCGGGATGACCAAAGACGCGCGGCGCGGATGGAACCCAACGCGCGCCCTTCACCTCGACGAAATTGATTGGGGCGATGGTGCAATCTCACCGCCACCGCCGGCAACGTCCCAACCCGCGCGACATCACCTATGACGCAGACGTTCATCGCGCCGCCGTCCCATTCATTGTCAAACCAAGCCCGGTCGAACCAATCGAAACGGCCCGAGTTCATCTACAACACGACCATTTCAAACGCACGCCCCACATTGATTGAGGCCATGGTCCGACGGCACCAGCGTCAAGCCACGGCGCCTCCACTCAACCATCTCGTCAGGGCTTTTCAAAGTGCAGCGTGTAGGCGATGCGATTGCCGTAAAACGCCTTCTCACGGAATCCGGCCGCAAGGGCCAACCTCATTGCCGTTGCGCGCGTCTGGAAGTGAGGATCGAACGCGATCTCGGTGACCGAAAGAAATCCGCCCGGCTTCAACGCATCGAAGATCGCACGCAGCGCTGCTTCTCGATTCGGTATCTCACCCAGCACCGTCACGAGAATCGCACGGTCGGCCCGATGCGCGTCGAGTGCGCCGTCGCCCAAGTGAGTCTGCAGAATCCCACCACGCCAAACCGATCAACGCAGGGGTGGCCATGACGGGCGCCTCTAAACGGATACTTCATCCGCGAGCGCGCGCAGCAACTTTGCACCGTCGCCGCGCCACGCGCTGCCATGCATGCACGCGAGCGTGGTGGGGTGTGTCGAGGCGAGGCGTTCCAACATCGCGCGTCCATGCTTGGTGTGCGAATAGTAATCCATCTCGTGGCGGAAGGCTTCGCTCGGTCCCAGGATGTCCGAGGTCGTGAGCGGCGGCAGGTCGCTGCCGCCTTGCGTGAACAGATCGCCGCAGAGCAGCGTCCGCGTGCGTTCCTCTACGAGAAATCCGCACTCCCAGGCGTGCGGCAGGTGCGGGGTGTCGAACCAGCGTACGGTGTGTGTGCCCAGCGACAGCGCCTCACCATCCGTGAGGGCGCGCGGGCGCCGATCTGCCAGATCCTCGATCGAGACCATAGCGGCCACCGATCCGCAGAGGGGGAGCGCATGCGGGGCGACGGCCAGCCATTCGTTGAGCGAGCCGCACTCGTCTGCCTCCACGTGGGATAGCGCGATGTACCGAAGCCGATCGACGGGGAGGACACTCGCGACGGCGTCCCGTACGAGCGGAAACATCTTGCGCGGCCCGGTGTGGAACAGCACGGGGTCCGCGTCCACGATGAGGTACTGATTGAACGAGAACCCGCCGCTCCCCGGGATCACCACGGGCGTATTGATGCGATAAATTCCCTCGGCCACTTCCTCCACGTTCGTACCCGATTGGTCATTTGTCACGATCATGGGACCCTCCCTGCTGGGCTGTCCAGCACCGATGCGCCTTGGCGGTCGAGCGCGAAGGCGGGGATCGGCCACCGCGGGCGCGGAGCGGGCGCCGTTACAACACATCCTGCCGTGATCCATCCTCCGGAGACGCTGGAGAGGCGGTCCAGCGTTGCCAGCAGTCCCAGTCGTCGCGATGCCGATGACGTCCGGTTTACGGCCGCGACCAGAGCGTCTTTCCAGTCTGATCGCTCAGGACCAGTCCCGGCCCGGTCTGGGTCACGGCCAGCCCGGCGCGAGGGTTGCCGCCCTCGTCGCTCATTGCCAATCCCGGCCCGGTCCTGGTCACGGCCAGCCCGGCCCGAGGCCTGTCGTTCTCGTCGAACAGGCGAAGCCGCGGACCATCCTTTGCGATCTCCAGTGCGGCGCGGCATTTGCCCGTCTGGTCATCCAGGCACAGCCGCGGCCCGGCCTTGTCCACCGCCAACCCGACACGGAGTTTATCGTTCTCGTCGAAGAGACGCAGACCCGGTCCGTCTTGTCTCATCTCCAATCCAGCGCGGACCCTGCCGTTCGCGTCACTGACGCTCAGTCCAGAGCCGGCTTTGCCCGCCGCCAGTCCAACGCGGGATCTCGCGTTCTCGTCGAGGAGGCGTAGACTCGGCCCGTCGTCTGCCGTTTCCAGCGCGGCGCGGAATTTTCCGTTCTCGTCGAGCAGGGCCAGTCCGGGTCCCGCCTTGCTCACCGTCAGCCCGACGCGGTGCTTCGCATTCCGGTCGAGCAGGCGAACACTTGGGCCCGACTGATCCACGGTCAGCCCGAGTCGAGGCTTGTCGTTCTCGTCGAGCAGGCGCAGACTCGGCCCATCCTGGCTGATGTCCAGTCCGGCGCGGACCTTGCCGCCGCCGTCGCTGAGGGCCAACCCCGGCCCCGCCTTGGTCACCGTCAGCCCGATGCGAGGCTTGTCATTCTCGTCGCCAAAGACCAGTCCCGTTCTGTCCTTGTCGGCGACGATCTGGACGCGGAACTTACCGTTCTGGTCCGACAGGAACAGGCCCGTCCCGCCCTTGTCCACCGTCAACAGGCCGCGCGCCTTGCCGGTTTCGTCCTCCAGGATGAACTGATTCGCGCGGATCACTTTCGGCCCTTGGGCCTGCGCGGTGGTCGCGGCGTTTCCGCCGATCCAGGCAAGGCAACACCCCGCGACAACGATTCCCCCGGCAGCCATCAGCCAGCGGTTGCGGCGCTTCTCGACGAGCAGCGCCCGTTCCAGCCTTGTCAGGCGGTCCTCAATTTCCGGTCGGTCCGGCATCGGAGTTGCCATTGCCGCACGCTCCTCTCGTTCGTGATTCTTTTAGGTAAGCCGTTGTCAAAGAATGAGTTGACCAGAGAAATTCTGGACCGGCATAAGGAGCCGTAACGAAATTCCAAAAAACGGACCAGTCATTTCGTAACGGCTCCTAAACCACCGACTGGACAGATCCGACAGCACTATGCGCATTCGGTACTCGCGGTCCGGCTGCCCCTCCACCCGCGAGGTTCGAGATACGGCCCGGTCGCGGGCGAGTTTCCCTCTGCGCCGGGCGCCCGATGCATGCTGGTAAGAAACCCGGTTGTGCCCTCGGCGTCAAGAGGAATCCTCGTTCAGATGGAGAAAAATTTCCGTCTCGTGACCGTTCGCGCTACCATCGGTTCCTGGTGTTGCGTCCAAACGCGCTCAGGCGTCAGGACAGCGGCGCCATCCGGTCGCCGCGAGGCGAGACGACGAAACGATTTTGCTTGCGTATTCTCCGTTCTCCGCGTATATTTCAACGGTTTTTTTGCGGCCGGCGAATCGGTTCGTCCGGGCCGGGATCGTAGCGCAGGGGCGTAGGGCCCCGCTGATGCTGCGGGGGCAGCAGAAGGGAGCGGCTAGAGATGGCTGAGAGCAAGGTACAGAAGGTGGCTCGCCAGGGCGCTGTGCGGAAGTCGATCGGCAACTGCCAGTGCGGTGGCGAGCTGGTTTGGGCCCAGGTGATTTTGACCCGTCCGCGCATGATGAAGGTCTGCGAAAAGTGCGGCGCCGCCCAGGAGAAGGATCAGGTCTAACCCCGCCTCGCGTACTCCGTTCTTCCGCCGACGACCGAGCATCCAAATGCTACCCACCCTGTGGGTTGCGCTGGGGTGTGTGGGAAGTGTGTCCTCTGTGGGCGGGCGGTGTCAAGGTGCGGCCTCAACTTTTGGATAGTGTTATCCTCGCCCCGAGGACCTTATCGGTCCCCGGGGCGTTTCTTTTGGGGCCATGTGCTCCCGCCGGGATGGGAATGGTTCAGCCATGAAACGATCGGTCCGAAACCGATTGGCGGATCTGCTGCTGGGTGCGTTTGACAGCCGGGCCAAACGCGCTGAAATGCTATGGCTGCGTCTCTATTGCGAGCGAAGCGCGGCACTGGGCGGGGCGAATCAGTCGGTTGGCGACCTCATGGCCGCGTGGGAACGTTGTTATCCTGATACTGCCATGATTCCCGGGACCCTGCGGGAGCTCCTCGCAAGTCTGCGGGGGCTATTCGCGCTTTCCAGAAGTGACGGCAGGCCGGGACGACGCACCGCGATATCCGCAGCGTCGAGGGCCGCGGAGCTTCGGATCCGGCTGCATCCGGACCTCTGCGCCTGCCTGGCCGAGGCGTGTGACCGGATTCGAATCTATCTACGCGTGCTGGACCAATTCGACGGACAGCGAGGCCGGCTGGACGTGATGGAGCCGCTCCACCGCGCCGCGGCACAGGCGGCGCTGTGTTTCAATGCCGGGCTCTTTTTCGAGACGCATGAAGTGCTGGAGCATCATTGGCTCCACCTGGACGATGGTCCCACGAGGCGGTTTGTTCAGGGGTTGATTCAGATCAGCGTGGGGTTTCACCATGCGATGCGCGGCAGCCACCAGGGCGCGGTGAATCAACTCGGGAAGGGTCTGGCGAAGTTGGGAAACGCGCCCGAGGGGGCGCTCGGCCTCGATCGCGACCGATTCGCGCGGGAGGTGGAGGTGGCGCGAAACGAGATTCTCGCCCGCTGGCGCCAACGCATGCCAGGTGTCGCGCCGCGGACAATTCCGCTGATGCATCTTCGCTCTTGACACCACCTGTCGCGGGAACCGCCGTTTTTCTGACGCCGTACGTCGCCTGCTCGACAGTCGCCGGCAAACTTGCTAGATTCTTCTTGCGTCCTGGCGCTCGGCAACCCCCACGGCGCGCACACCGTCATTTCCGGATCCGGAGCTCACCCCTATGGGGAGTGCCACGACTCCATGAGATACCGGACCATCGCTCGACAGGCAGAGCGCGAGTATCCTCTTGCGCCGCGTGAGCTCTGGGACGCGCTTGCGAACACCGACCACCTTGACCGCTCCATCAACATGCCGCACGTGATGTACGGGCCGCTGACGGTCACCGCCGGTGCCTTCTATCGCGAAGCCAGCGCGCGGTTCGGCAGATTCCTGCGCCTCGCCTGGCGCGAGTATCCTTTCGAGTGGGTGCGGGACCAGCGCTACAGCGTCGTACGGCTGTTCGAGAGGGGGCCGCTCGATCTTTTCCAGGGCGGCGTGGAGATTCACGGCGACCCTCACCGGAGCCGTGTGCGGGTGTTTGCGGAGTTGACGCCCCGGACGGCGGTAGGGTGGCTGGTGGCGCGAAAGTTGAGCCGGGACGGGATCAGAGACGTGCTTGCGTACTGCGATCGATTTGTGAGCTTACGACTGGCCGGTCTCGATCTTCGGCTTCCGCCCGCGCCGCAGAGCGGTCCGGTGGACCAGCGGGCGCTTGACGGCGTGCTGGCGGAACTGCGACGGA
>JBGSTR010000283.1:0-16855 GCA_041736365.1 Chromatiaceae bacterium
GCCTGGAAGCGGGCGAGTATATGCGGCTGGCCGAAATAGCCGAGACCCCAGGCGGCCAGCGAGACGATGCCGATCACGCCCAGCGGCGTGCCGTCCGCGCCGCTGAATGGATCGAGCAATTGCGGATCGGCGGCTGCGATGGTGTCCCGGGCGCCGGCCGCACCGCCCACCTGGTCGAACGCGACCAACGGCACGGCGACCAGGGCGGCGGCCATCAGCAGGCCCTGGAGCACGTCGGTCCAGGAAACCGCCAGGAAGCCGCCGACCGCGGTGTAGAGCATGATCGATGCGACCCCCAACGCCAGCGCCCAGACATACGGCAGGCCGAAGACCGATTCGAACAGCTTGCCGCCGGCGACCAGGCCGGAGCTGGTGTAGAGCAGGAAGAACAGGAGGATGAACATGGCCGCGACGCCGCGCAACAGGCCGCGCGGGTCGTCGAAGCGATTGGCGAAGTACTCGGGCAGGGTGAGCGAGTTGCCGCAGGTGAAGCTGAACACCCGCAGGCGCGCCGCCACCAGCCGCCAATTCAGCCAGGTGCCGGCGAGCAGGCCGCCGGCGAGCCACAGCGAGCCGAGACCGGAGGCATAGGCGAGGCCCGGGAGACCCAGCAGCAGCCAACCGCTCATGTCCGAGGCGCTGGCGCTCAACGCGGCGACGGTGCTGCCGAGCCGGCGGCCGCCGAGGATGAAGTCGGAGAGATCGCGCGTGCGCCGGTAGGCAACCCAGCCGATCAGCACCAAGGCCGCGAAATAGACGCCGAAGGTCGCGGCGAGGATCCATTGCTCCTGGGTCAATAGGGGCTCCCGGAGTGGGTTCCGCCCGGTCCGGCTTGTCGGATCGGGCTCGGGCCATTAGTTTAGGGTCTGGCGGACACCGCTTCCAGGCCGCGGCGCAGCGGCCGCCGCGCCGGGTGCGAATGGCAACGTGCAATCGGGAAAACACCATGAATGAAGACCGGATCCTGAAACGCGAGCCGATCTATCGCGGCCGGGTGATCGACCTCGATGTCGAGACCGTCGAGCTGCCCGGCGGCAGCCAGGCCGAGCTGGAGATCATCAAGCATCCCGGGGGCGCCGCGAGCGTGGCCTTGGATGATCAGGATAGGGTGTGTCTGCTGCATCAGTTCCGCCACGCGGGGGGCGGTTGGCTGTGGGAGCTGCCGGCGGGGAAGCTCGATCCCGGCGAGACACCGCAGACTACCGCGACCCGCGAGCTGGCCGAGGAGGCGGGCGTGAGCGCGCTGGAGTGGACCGACCTCGGCATCATGCATAGTTCGCCGGGGGTGTTCAACGAGGTGATTCACCTGTGGCTGGCGCGCGACCTCGCCGAGCTGCAGCACGCACACGAGGAGCATGAGATCATCGAGATCCACTGGCTGCCCCTGAGTCAGGCGCTGGATTGGTGCAACGACGGCACCATCACCGACGCCAAGACCCTGGTCGGACTGTACCGCGCCGGCGCCATGATTCGCAGCGTGGTGGAGCTCATGCCCGAGGACCCCGGCTGCTGATGCCGACGATGCGTATTCAATGCCTTCAGCACGTACCCTTCGAAGGCCCGGCCGCCATCGGCGAATGGGCGCAGGCGCGTGGGCACCGTCTTGAGCTTGTGCCTCTGTACCAAGGGGCCAGTCCGCCGCCCCCGGCCGAATTCGACTGGCTGCTGGTCATGGGCGGGCCGATGGGCGTGTTGGACGAGCAGGCGTTCCCCTGGCTGATTCCGGAGAAGGCCGCCATCGCGGCGGCAATCGACGCCGACAAGGGCGTGATCGGGGTCTGTCTGGGCGCCCAGCTCATCGCGAGTGCGCTCGGCGCGCGGGTCTATCGCAACCCGGAGAAGGAGATCGGCTGGCTGCCGATCGAAGTGACCGCGGAGGGCGCGGCGTCGCGCTTGTTCGGACCGCTGGCGCCGGACATCGAGGTCTTTCAGTGGCATGGCGACACCTTCGACCTTCCCGCCGGTGCGGTCCACCTGGCGCGCAGCACCGCCTGCGAGCATCAGGCGTTCGCCTTCGGCGAGCATGTGCTCGCGCTTCAGTTTCACCTGGAGTCCACGCCGGCGACGGTGGCCGCGCTGGTGAGCCACTGTGCCGACGAGATCGTCCCGGCCCGCTACGTGCAGGACGCCGAACGCATGCTGGCGGCCGATCCGGAAGACTTCGAGCGCATTCGCGGCGCCCTGTTCGGCCTGCTCGATCGGCTCGCGGAACGCGCGACCGGTGTCGCGTCGTCCCGCTGAGCATCGGGCTCCCGCCAGTATGAACGACATCGTGCCGTCCCCGGTGCGCTGCGCCTGGTGTGGGACCGATCCCTTGTATCGGGACTATCACGACCGCGAATGGGGCGTCGCCAGCCGCGACGAGCGCCATCTGTTCGAGATGCTGATCCTCGAGGGCGCCCAAGCGGGGCTGTCCTGGCTCACGGTGCTGCGCAAGCGCGAGGGTTACCGACACGCCTTCGCCGGGTTCGATCCGGAGCAGGTCGCCGAATTCACCCCGCAACGGATCGAAACGCTGCTCGCCGATCCCGGTATCGTCCGCAATCGGCTCAAGATACAGGCCGCCGTGGGCAACGCCCGCGCGGTGATGGAGCTCAACGCGCGCGGCGCAACGCTCGCCGATCTGTTGTGGGGCTTCGTCGACGGAACACCCCGGCACAACCATTGGCGCAGCCTGGCCGACGTGCCGGCACGAACAGCGGAATCGGATCGGATGAGCCGCGAGCTGAAGCGGCTCGGTTTCAAGTTCGTCGGCAGCACCATCTGCTACGCCCTGATGCAATCGGTGGGCATGGTCAACGATCACGTCACCGAATGCTTTCGGCATGCGGAGCTGATGGCCGGCCATGACTGATTTCCGCGCCGCGCCCTGGCCGTTGGCTGGCGAGCCGCCGCCCCTGTGCGCGATGAGTCTGTGGAGCACACGCTAGCGCGGGCGCGCCGTCGCGCCCCAACGCTGGTATGCTGCCCAGCCCGTTGCTTCGCGCCGCGACGCCGTTGGCAGCTTGTCCGGCGGCGTTTAGCCTACCCGATCTGTCGCTTCCGGAGGTGACCCGAGATGTCCATCAAGTCCGACCGCTGGATTCGCCGGATGGCTGCCGAGCACGGCATGATCGAGCCCTTCGAGTCCGGACAGGTGCGGGAAGGCGAGACCGGCCGCCTGATCTCCTACGGGACCTCCAGCTACGGCTACGACATCCGCTGCGCGGATGAATTCAAGATCTTCACCAATATCAACTCGGCCATCGTGGACCCGAAGAACTTCGATTCATCGAGCTTCGTCGATCTGCGATCCGACATCTGCATCATTCCGCCGAACTCGTTTGCGCTCGCCCGGACGGTGGAGTATTTCCGTATCCCGCGCAGCGTGCTGACCATCTGTCTCGGCAAGAGCACCTACGCGCGCTGCGGCATCATCGTCAACGTCACGCCGCTGGAGCCGGAGTGGGAGGGCCATGTGACCCTGGAGTTCTCCAATACCACGCCCCTGCCGGCGAAGATCTACGCCAACGAGGGCGTGGCCCAAATCCTGTTCTTCGAGTCCGACGAGGTCTGCGAGACCTCGTACAAGGACCGTGGCGGCAAGTACCAGGGCCAGCGCGGGGTCACCCTACCCAAGTCCTGATCGAGTCTTGCGGTGGCGCGCGGACCCCGATCCGCGGCTCGGTCCAGTCCAATTTTCCGGAGCAATCGCCGCGATGAAGCCTGACCGACCGACTATCCTGCTCGTCGTGCTCGCCGGCGTTTTCGTCGCCAACGCGCTGATCGCCGAGTTCATCGGCGTGAAGATCTTTGCCCTGGAGGACACACTCGGGCTGCCGCCGTTCGACTGGAATCTGTTCGGTCAGACCGGATCGCTGAATTTCACCGCGGGCGTGCTGTTGTGGCCGGTGGTGTTCCTGATGACGGACATCATCAACGAGTACTTCGGCCGGCGCGGGGTGCGGCTGCTGTCGTGGATCGCGGTCGGATTGATCCTCTACGCCTTCCTGTTCGCGTATCTGGCAATGGGGCTCGCTCCCGCGAGCTGGTGGGTGGGGATCCAGGCGGACCGCGGCGTGCCGGACATGCAGGCGGCCTTCACGGTTATCTTTGGCCAGGGCATGTGGATCATCGCCGGCTCGGTCACCGCCTTTCTGGTCGGCCAGGTGATCGACGTGGCGGTATTTCATCGCGTGCGACGGATCACCGGCGAGCGCATGGTGTGGGCACGGGCCACGGGCTCGACCCTGGTGTCTCAGCTCGTCGACAGCTTCGTGGTCCTCTACATCGCCTTCGTGATCGGTCCACAAGGCTGGTCGACCGACCTGTTCCTGGCCGTGGGAACGGTCAACTACATCTACAAGTTCGTCGTCGCCATCGCCCTGACGCCATTGATCTATCTCGGCCGTTACTTGATCGACCGCTATCTGGGACCCGAGCTCGCAAACGAGCTTAAGGAGCGGGCGGCGGCCGAAAGCTGAGCGGCCGGCGCGGCTCGGCCGCGGTCCATGCCAATCGCGACGTTGGCCAGCGAGACCCGTGTCGAGCGGCTGCCGGCGAATCGTTGGCGACCCCGTTGCTCGGCGAAGATTCCCCCCTACGATTGCTCCATCCCCGCGACTCACCCACTCCCGGCGCGCTCTCGGCCCCGGTCCCGCAGACGCAGAAAAAGAAACGGCGCCACCGTGATCCAGACGAGCAGCAGCGGCCATACGCGTCCGGCCAGCAGGTTGTAGTCGTGCAGGAGATCGGCCCAAGCATGACCGGCAACGTAGTGTCCGAACAGCAGCTCGAATGCGACCGTCAGCGCTAGCCACAGTAAGCCGACGCGGATCGCTTGCGCCCCGGAGCGGGGCGGCCAGCCGCGGATGATCAGCCGGATGTAGACCCCAAACAGGATCCCCGCCGTAAGCGTCGATACCTGATGCGCCGCCAGCTCTCCCAGATAGGGCCCGTAGCCAAACTGTCGCAGCACCCCGTTCGCGATCGCGATCGGGATCATCGGAAACCAGGCTAGGACGTACTTCCACATGGCGAGGTCAACCCGGTCGCGGCGCTGCGGAACACAGGAACGTCTTCATCTCATCTGCTTCGTCCATTCATGACAAAGTTTGCGAAAAGAGCGGCTCCGAACAAATGCCCGCTTGAGGTCAATGGTGGCAGTGAATGCAGGTTGGTCGATCGTTTCGCGGTACTTACCGCCGGACATCCTGGAGCTCAACCAACCCTTTGCGTTTCGTAAGCGCTTCGGGATCGAGGATGTCCGAATCATCATCCGCGAAACCACGCTTGCCGTTTAGCGAGCTAGCGGCCGCGAGGAACCAGTCCTCATATTCCCGGTTGGCGAGGACCACCGATACAGGACGGTGAGGCACGACCCTCCGAGCGCGTTCAAGCACTTGCGAACCGAGCTCCGCAGGACAGTCGTAATCGGCGTCGAGCAAGATCAAGATCCAGCCATCTTTTCCGGATTTCGCGGCGGCTAGCAGGAGGTGGCGGTCCAGCTCCTCTTCCCTGTTCAAAAACCGGTCTCGTCGCACACGAATGGGCTTTGGAAATTCTGGCATCAGCTCGGGCGTTAGCCAAGCATTGAGGCGACGCAAGAGCACCGGCAAGGCCGCGACCTCTCCGTCACCTTCCACGATCGAAGCGACGACCCGCATGTTCAGATGGCGCCGAACAAATCGGGCTGGTGTTCCTCTTCGGCGCGCAATACATCGGGGTCAGGCGCAAGCTGATCGAGCCGCAGCAGCTCGCCGGCGGTGAAGAGGTAATCTCTCAGTGCGCTCCGCGACGCAGCGTCAAGCGGGGCGATGCGCGTGTGACCGGCGTTGGAAACCACGGCCAACAAAGCGTCGATCGAAAGGCCGGAGTCATCGAGCAGGTCTGGGCTGTGGCTGGTGACAATGATCTGTGTTCTCTCGGACGCTCGCTCTAGCGCCTCTCGCAGCGCGGCCGAAGCCGCCGGATGAAGCGCGGTCTCGGGCTCTTCGATGCCGATCACGGTCGGGGAATAATCCAGGTTCCCTTGAAACAAGGCGGTTAGCACGCCGAGCGCGCGCAAGGTTCCGTCGGACATGTTTTGGGCGAGAAAATGCCAGGGACGCGTGGCGCCGGCCGTATCCTGCCGAAACTCCAGGGTTTCCATGGGACCGATGGCCTTGCGCGCAACGCCGTGCACCATGGGTACGACGGATTGAAGATACTCCTGGATCACGTTCATCGCCTCCGGCGCCGTGCGCTCCAGGTGGCCGATGACACTCGCGATATTCTCGCCTGCGGGCTTCAACAGGCGCCCGTCCTGCGGCTTCTGTAGTTCCCGGATGAGCTTGGGATTGAGGTTGTAAAACCCCATTGCCGTCAATGCATCGAACGGGACGAAATGCGGACATACCCGATGCACTGACGAGGGCCAAGCGATCGGACGTCACGGCAGGAAAGGTCGCCTCGCTGCTTGCCTTGACTTCGCCGCGCTCCACTCGAAAGTACCGCGTTTGCCCCTCGCCATCGAGGACGCATGCCTCGGTCTGGACCTCGTACCCGCCTCTCGATAGGACGCCGACATTGAACGCGTAGTGACCTTCCCGGCCATCGCGCAAACGAACCTCCAGTCGCACGCCGAAATGCGTCGGGCGACCGCTGGAGCGCCGGCGTACCTCCGACAGCCCGCCACGCTCGCTAAGCGCGTTGTCCAGCGATCCCGTCAAGGCATCGCGCACCATGTGTAGTCCGTCGATGAAATTACTCTTGCCCGATCCGTTCGCTCCGACCAGGTAGGTCAACGGTCCCAGTCGGGCGTCACAGGTGGCGATGCTCTTGTAGTTTCGCAGCACCACGCGGGTCAGGAAGGTGGATGCGGTCACGCTGGAAGGCTCCGAAGGTGGCGGGTGGTTGCGAGCTTCCGAATGACGCTCACGGCGACACCTATAGTCTCACGCCCAGGCGCAGCCGACCTTGAAGAAGCAGCGGGTGCCACAATGGGTCCCGGCTACCCCATCGTCTTCGATAGCGCCGGAATCGGACGGCGGAGCCTCGTCATTCTCTTGCCCGTAACCCGCGCATTCGCGGATTCTGTTCCTCGATCGATCTGTAAGCCCATGTATCCGCGCGCTCGGCTGTTACAGCGGCTTACAAGGGCGCCTTTTCGCGACATGCGCGCCTTACATGAAACGGCTCAAATAACGACAAGCCGGATGGGCGGGCCGCTTGGCCGATCAGGGCGAACGGAAGGACGCGATTAGGTCGTGTGAATCCAACGCCCCGAGCGGCCGCAGCCTCCATGCTGGCGATATCAGCCACTCGCGGGGCGATGGCCGGACGGGACGAAGCAATTCCGATCGGCACGCTTTCTGCGATAACGGTTCCGTATCTTAACCAGACCTTTGTGACCGGAGAAGATCCATGATCGAGCGACGATTTGTCCCCATTGCCCTGTCTGCCTTGCTGTTTGCCGCTCCACTGGCGATCGCCGAAGAGGCCCATCACACGGGGTCCGGCGAGGCGCCCGTCGGGGGCCAGGCCATGTCGGATCAGGCCCCGAGCGCGGGCTCGGAAACGCCGGCCGCGAGCGAGAACGCAACAATGGATGCACCCGATACCGCCACGAGCGAATCCGGCATGGGGATGGGCGCACCGGATGACGAGTCGGGCATGCCCATGGGGATGCCCGGGGAGATGCCCCCGGGGCCGGGCACGATGATGGGCGGCGGCGCAATGGCGGGTATGCCGCCGTGTGCCATGGGCATGCGCGGCCAGGGCATGCGCGGCCAAAGAATGGGTCCCGGAATGATGGGCCAAGGAATGAAGGGCAAGGGAATGATGGGCGGGATGGCCGGAAAGCCGCCCTGCGCCATGGGCGGTCCGGGAATGATGGGTCGCGGAATGATGGCCGGCATGAGCGGGGACGATTCCAACGACATGGCTCGCGGCCCCGGGATGATGGGCATGATGCAGGGAGGACCGGGCGGCATGATGAGCATGCAGGCGCACTACGGGGAGATGATCGGTCGCCTGGACTTGCTGGACGCGCGACTAGCGAAGATCGAGGCGATGCTGGAGGGACTGCTTCAACGCTAGCTCGATCGGCGCGAGGACGCCCGGTCGCGGGCTTCCGTTCGATCGCCCCCTTTTGCTCCGCATCGTCGCCATAAGCGCAAACGCGATCCGGACAACCCGGTGAGACTCAAATTTGGTTGTTATGGACCGTTGGGTGACGAAATGCCCCTTTCTACCGGTCCTTTCTCGGACTAGGAGGCCACGAATGAAGGTACAGATCATCGCCACGAAGGCTTGTCCGCACCGTCCGAACTTGGAGCGTGAGCTTGACGATCTCGTAATTCCTTATGATCTGGTGCTCCTCGAGGACCGCCCGGAGCTTGCCACGGAGCTCGACATCCGCCATTCACCGAATCTGGTCGTCGACGATCAGGTGGTATTTCGCGGACAGCCCAGTGAAGCCGAGTTGAGCGCCTTCTTTTCGGATGGCGCTGATATGGCTTCGCACGCTCACCACGGTCGAGCCGCACACCAGGATGCCCATCCGAGGGAAGACGCACACACGGGTCGAAACGAGCACGGGGGCCACGATCAAGCGGCGATGATCGCCGACTATCGGCGGCGCTTTTGGGTGTCGCTGGCGCTGACGCTGCCCATCCTGGCCCTGTCGCCTTTGATCCAGTCCGTGCTTGGACTGGAAGGTGACTTGGCGTTCCCGGGCGACGACCTCGTGCTGCTGGGGCTCTCGAGCGTCGTGTTCTTCTACGGCGGCTGGCCTTTCCTGGAGGGTCTCTTCTCGGAGCTGCGCCGGCGCGAGCCGGGCATGATGACGCTCATCGCCTTGGCCATCGGCGTCGCCTACTTTTATTCGACGGCGGTGGTGCTCGGGCTGAAAGGCGGCGTGTTCTTTTGGGAGCTCGCCACCCTGATCGACGTCATGCTCTTAGGGCACTGGATCGAGATGAAGTCGGTCCTGGGTGCCTCGGGCGCCTTGGAGGCGCTGGTCAAGCTGATGCCCACCGAGGCCCATCGCGTCACCGCAAGCGGCGATACGGAAGAGGTCCCCGTGGCGCGGCTTCAGAGCGGCGACCGCGTGCTGGTGAAGCCCGGTGAAAAGGTGCCGACCGACGGGCTGATCGTACGCGGGCGCACCAGCCTTAACGAATCCATGCTCACCGGGGAGTCCAAGCCGGTGGAGAAGGGCGAGGGCGACGAGGCCGTCGGCGGCTCGATCAACGGCGAGGGTACGGTGACGCTGGAGATCCGCAAATCCGGCGGCGAGACCTATCTATCCCGGGTCATCGAGATGGTGCGCCAGGCGCAGGCCACGCGCTCGCGCACCCAGGATCTGGCCAATCGCGCGGCCCGCTGGCTCACCTACATCGCCCTGTCCGCCGGGGCCGTCACCCTGGTTGCCTGGCTGTTGCTTGGGCAGAGCTTCAATTTCGCCCTGACCCGAATGGTCACGGTCATGGTCATCGCCTGCCCGCATGCCCTCGGACTGGCGATCCCGCTCGTCGTGGCGGTGAGCACCAGCATGGCGGCGGGCCGCGGCCTGTTGATCCGCGACCGCGCCGCCATCGAGCGTGCGCGCAACCTCCAGGCAGTCATCTTCGACAAGACCGGCACCCTCACCGAGGGACGGTTTGGCGTCAGCGACGTAGTCACCTTGGAAGGGCTCGCCGAGGACGATGTCCTGCGCTTGGCCGCGGGGCTCGAGGCACAGTCGTCCCACCCGATCGCCGCCGGCATCGTGGCCGCGGCGAAGGATCGAGGCTTGCCCCTCGGAGAGGTCGTCGATTTCCGGAATCTGCCGGGGCAGGGGGCGCGGGCCGAGATCGACGGCAGACACATCGCCGTCGTCAGCCCCGGCTATCTGCGCGAGCATGGGGTGAAGATCGAGGACTCTGGCCCCGACGAGCTGATGAGTCAGGGCAAGACGGTCGTGTTCGTGCTCGAAGACGAGCGGCCCGTCGGCGCCATCGCCCTCGCGGACATCGTGCGCGAGGTCTCGCGCGAGGCGATCGAGCGACTCAAGTCCATGGACATCCGCTGCATGATGCTGACCGGCGATGGCGAGACGGTCGCCAAGAGCGTCGCGGCGGACCTCGGGCTCGACGATTACTTCGCGGAGGTCCTGCCGCACCAAAAGGCGGAAAAGATCCGCGAGGTGAAGGCGCGCGGACTCACCGTGGCTATGGTCGGCGACGGGGTCAACGATGCACCGGCGCTGGTGGAGGCCGATCTCGGGATCGCCATCGGTGCCGGAACCGATGTGGCCATCGAGTCGGCCGACATCGTGCTGGTCAAGTCCGACCCGCGCAACGTTGCCGACGTCATCGCGCTGTCCCGCACCACTTACGGAAAGATGATCCAGAACCTGCTGTGGGCGACGGGCTACAACGCCTTCGCGATTCCGCTGGCCGCCGGCGTCGCCTACGGGGTGGGGGTGGTGCTGACGCCCGCGTTCGGGGCGGCGCTCATGTCGCTGTCCACGGTCATCGTGGCCATCAACGCACGATTGCTGAAAAGGGCGAGCTTGGCCACCCCGACGGATTCATCCGCAATCAGAGGACTAAAGCCATGAAGCAGGCTGGTTCTCGGTGCCGATGCAAAGGTGAGCGACGTGCTCTACGACGCCCGGGCATGAGCGCCTTGGAGGTTCGGCGCCGCATCGATCCGGTCGCCCAGAAGCTTCCCGGTGTGGATTACGGGGTTCATTTCGGGCCGGGCACGTCGTTGGAACGGTATTGATCGGGCGCACCGAAGGCTCTTGTAGCCTTGCGTAGGGCCGGCGAGGAGGGGGATATGCAACAACGAACGAGAAGAAGGAGCTGCCGGCGATGACGCCGGAGCGCTACTCGGCGCTGGGCAACGCCGATGACGAGCACGAGACACACGATGGCCACGCACACTGATGGGGGGAACAAGCCGATGAAAATGCCCTACTCGCGCTTTGCCGCGATGATCGCGACCTCGACCGTGATCATGCTCGGCCTGATGTACCTGAATACCTACGCCTTCGACCATGTGTTCTGGAGCGAGACGCGTGCTTGGATGGCCGTCCTGATGGGTGCAACGATGGCCGTGATCATGCTCGGCTTCATGCTGGGCATGTACAAGAAAAAAGGCTTGAATCTCGCCATATTCGGTGGGGCGGTCGTCCTTTTTGCCCTTTCGCTGTGGCTCGTGCGCAGCCAGGCGACCGTGGACGACGTCGACTACATGAAGGCCATGATTCCGCACCACTCGATCGCGATCCTGACGAGCAAACGCGCGCAAATCACCGACCCCCGCGTTCGCAAGCTCGCAGACGAGATTATCTCGGCACAAGAGCGCGAGATTGCGGAAATGAAAAACCTGATCGCGGATCTGGAGGCGCGTGACTGATGGGCGCATCCCACCAGAGGAGGTAGCGACGATGATGAACGGTGGATTTGGCCATGGCTTCGGCGGATTGGGGATGATCCTGTTCTGGGGCGTCACCATCGCGCTGGTCGTCCTGTTCGCCCGCGACCTGATGCAACGACCGGGGGAGGGCAGCGACCGGAAAAATGATCGTAAGAGCGCACGGGAGATCCTCGACGAACGCTACGCTCGCGGGGAGATCGACGTGACCGAGTACGAGGAGAAGAAGCGAGCGCTCACGCCGAAGTAAGGCCGCGCCTACACTGGATGCAGGCCGGATTCCAGGCGAGCGTGCCGGGCTGGAAGCATTCTCAATTGAGATCCGCGGTTCGGTGAAGCCAGTTGGTGCCGCTGAACGGCGCGCCGCATCGCTTCAAGCGTTCGTCGCGAGCTGCGTTCAGCGGCTGAGCTCCGAGACGTGTACGTAGCGAGGGATTAAGATGCATCGTCCAACGCTGAACTTCCTGATCGATACCCTGGCCTTCGTGGCATTCGCCTTTCTCACCACGACCGGGATTCTCACGCGGTACCTGTTGCCGCCCGGATCGGGTCGATGGGCTACCCTCTGGGGCCTGAATCGGCACGAGTGGGGCGACCTCCATTTCTGGGTCGCCGTGGTGCTGTTGGGCGTGCTTGCCCTGCACCTGATCCTGCACTGGAAATGGATCATCTGCATCGTCAAGGGCAAGCGCTCGGATGCGTCCGGTGCCAGAGTCGCGCTCGGGACTGTCGGACTGATCGGATTGATGACCCTGACCGCGACGCCCCTGCTGGCCCCGGTGGAACGCATCGGCGAGCCCCGTCAAGCGTCTCGATTGGAATCAGAGGCGCGGGCGGCGCAGCCCGCGACGCCCGACGTTGGGCAGGGCACCGACGAGCTCGCTGCCGAGCAAACGACGGTGCAGGCTCCGCCCGAAGCTCCCACACAAACGCCGCTGCCGGAATCCAGGCCGATACCGGGATCCTCCGCCCCGAGCAACGAGGACATCCGCGGCTCCATGACCCTGGGCGAGGTCGCTCGATCCACGGGCATTCCGCTCGACCGGTTGGTCAGCGGACTCGGACTGCCGCCGAACATCGATCCGGACGAGCGGATCGGTCGCATTCGCAAGCGATTCGACGTCTCTCCGGACGATGTCCGAGGCGTGGTGAATAGCTACCTCGCGGGCCATTGAAACCGTCCGCGCCGTCGGCGGCCTCGGACTCCGGGCCGCCGGCGAGGCAATCTCGGCATGGACCTGAAGGCTCATTCGAACGGGGTGCAGCCTCCCATCGCCCCGAGCACTCCGCCGCCGCGAGCCGGGTCACCGAGCGGGCAAACCCGGTTCGCCTCTTCCGCCCCTCAACGAATATGACGCGGCTCGTCCAGGGTCAGGTAGGCCTCTTCCTCCGGGCTCAAGTCGACGGCGTCGAAGCCCGTGAACATCGGCATGACGTGCTCGCGGAAGGAGTGCCCGGTGGTGAGCAGGTAGATGTGGATGATGATGAACGCCAGGATCAGATAGGCCGTGGCCGTGTGGGCCAGGGCGATCCAGCTCAAGGCCTCGGACGCCCGGGGAAGTCCCTGCCACACGGGATAGACCAAATATGCAATCCCGGAGATCCAGATCGCGGGGAACAGCGCCAGCTTGAGTCCCAGATAGGCCAGCGCCTGCAATGGATTGTGCTTGCGCCAATAGGCCTTCCGGTAGGGGTGACGCTCACCTCGGAAGATCCCCCAGGCATAGAAGCGCGCCACCTTCCAAAGCCCGTTCAAGGTGGGCACGTAGTGGCGCCAAGTCCCGGTCGTCAGGTGCCAGAAGATCGCGAAGACCCACAGCATGCCCAGGGCCACGGCGGTCAGGGTGTGGACGGTGACGGCGTCGTCGAAGTCGAGCAGGCTGTGAAAGCCGTGGACCCCGAACCCCGTGATCAGCAGGGTGACGATCGGGGCCATCTGAGTCCAGTGCCAGAAGCGCTCGAAACGCGTATAGATCAGGACTTGGCGTTCGCTCATGAGTGCTTACTCCCTTTGCGGGAAAGGCGGCGGATGAGGCCGTGACCGAGGGTGCCCCCGAGGGTTCCCGCGACCAGCAACAACCCCGCAATGTCGAGCCAACGATTGCCGTCGCGCCCCGGCATGTAGACCCCCGTGATATCGGCGAGACGCCCCTGGTCCGCATGACAATCCTCACAGCGCAGGGCCTGGGCCTTGGGGGCGACCATGTGGGTAATGGGCCAAAAGGATGCGGTCTCCACGTAGCCGAATTCGCCGCTGTAGGGCAGCCCGAACTGCTTCATGCCGTGCTCCACCGCCTTGCCCATGTCGTAGTTGCCCCAGAAGGCGTCGTCGTCCTCGCCCCACAGGTGGGTGTAGACCAGGGTTCCATTGCCCTTGTCGAAGGGCTGCCAGGTATGCATGCGCTTGAACGGCCAGATCCGCGAGTTTGGATCGTCCCGCGAGCCCGTGAAGTCGTTGATGGGCACGGGCTGCCGATTGACGTCGAGCTTGGTATCGACCGTGGTGTAGCGTATCTGCCCGTCGAACCACGCATACATCGGAGGCTGGTTCTCGGCGTAGGTAAAGTTACCTTTAATCGACTTGTAGGTGTAGCGGTGCTCGCCGTTTCCCTGCGTGTAGTCGGACTCGTGGAAGCCCTCGCCATCCTTCATCCTGCCCGCGGTTCGCCAATCCCAATCCACGACCGTGGCCACCCCGCCGCGGGCGAAAGCCGGGATGTGGCAGGTCTGGCAGGCTATCTTGTCCGCGTGGCCGTTGAGCTTGATCCCGGTGATGGTGTCGCCGGGGTGGGGATCGGTGCCGTGGCAGGACTCGCAGGTGGCCACGTCGCGCCGCTGGCCCGGCTTGCCCTGACCCTCCTGGTCCCTGGCGATCAGGCGGTAGCGGCTCCCGGCCCAAATGTGGTCCTTGGTGATGTGACACGCGGTGCAGGCAAAGTTGAGCCCATCCGTTGCCATGTGAACATCGAGGTCCTTGCTCGGAGCGCTCAGGGCGGAGGACAGGTCGCCGTGCTTCACGTTGTCGCCGCCGCCCCCGTAGAAGTGACAGGATCCGCAGTTCTGGCGCTGTGGCAGGTCCACACCCGCGGCGACTTTCGCCAGGTCAATCGGCTGTTGCCCCTCGAACATGACCGCGCAGGCCTTGTTGCCCTTGGTGGCGGGGGTGCGGTAGTAGGTCCCGGTGCCGTCGTGGCAGACCACACAATCGATATTGTCCTGGTTGCTGAAGTCGAAGCTCTCGTCCTTCCAGCCATAACACCCGCGTGGCACTGCGCGCACATGCCTTCGTTGCCGCGGGCATTGGTGCAGAAGTTGTTGACCAGATGGCGCTTGCCGAGCATCTGTCCGGTAACCGGATCCCGGTATTCCCAGGTCCAGTGGACGTTCTGCATGAATTGGTGGCCGGCTTCGGTGTGACAGCTCAGGCACGCCTTGGTCACCTCGGGTCCCGAGGCGAAGGGCCCCTTGAGGGCCTCGAGCTTGCCGTGGTCCGTGGTGCCGCCCCGCAACGGGCCCGACACCTGAGGCGGCGAGACCGCGGGCGGAGGCGCTTTCGCATCGGGATGTGTCGCTTGCCCGTCCGCCTCCGGTAGGTTCTCGAGTGGGTGGACTGCCGCGCTCCCGGAAATTACTTGAAACGCCAGGCAGAACCCGGCGAAGAAGGTGAGAAAGAACTGGCGCATCTTGTTCCCCCGGTTCGACTACGCGGTCGATCGGCGGCCGCGCTCGCCGTTGCGATGTTGCGCTCTTGGGGGGCCCGCGCCATTGATAAATGACATCCAAACCCTTTCATATGAGCCGTGGCTCGGTGAGTCGCGGCACGACCTAAACGAGCAATGCGCGGTTTCCGATCGCGGGCACCTCAGCCCCGTAGGGCGGGAAAGCGATAGCGCATCCCGCCGTCCTGCTCAATAGCGACACCCGCGGTTGCGGGCTCAGGCCCTTTTCAGCGGCAGGCTCATGGTCAGCACCGCGCCGCCCTCGGGTGCGTTGGCGGCGGTGAGACGTCCGCCGTGCTGCTCGATCAGCCCGTAGCTGATGGTCAATCCCAGTCCCGTGCCCTTGCCGATCGGTTTGGTGGTGAAGAACGGCTCGAAGACATGGCCCAGGCTTGCCGGGGCGATACCCGGGCCGTTGTCCTCGAAGCGAACCTCGATCGAGTCGCCGGCCTTGGCCGCCGAGATGTGCAGCAGCCCATCGGCAACCTCGGCCGTGGCGTCGGCGGCGTTCTGGACCAGATTCATCACCACCTGCTGGATCTGTCCGGGCTTACCCGCCACGGTGATGCCCTCGGGCAGATCCATGCTGACCCTGAACCGCTCGCGTGACGCCTTGGTCACCCACAGCACGGCGCGCTCGATCACCTCGGTCAGATTGAATGGCTGATCCTGGTCGCGATCGATCACCGAGAAGCGCTTGAGGCTATCCACGATATCGCGGGTGCGCTCGGCGCCCTCCAGGGTTCCCTCGATTAGCGAGGGCAGGTCCTCCAGCAGGCGGTCGACGCGCAGCTCGGCGCGCAGCCGGGCTAGATCATCCGCGGCTCGCCCGGCGTGAACCGCCTCGATATAGCTCGCCAAACGCTCGGCGTAGCGCTCCAGGGCGTGCACGTTTCCGAGCACGAAGCTGATGGGGTTGTTGAGCTCGTGGGCGACCCCGGCCACCAGCCGTCCGAGCGACGCCATCTTCTCGGAATGGAGCAACTGCTGCTGGGTGCGCTTGAGGTCCTCGTGGGCCTCGTTGAGCGCATGATAGGCGCGGCGCAGCTCCCCCAGGGGCCGGCCGGTGACCACCATGCCGACCAGGGCCCCGTGCTGATTGTGGCGAGGCGTGCAGTTGAAAGACACCGCCGCGGGCTCGCCGTCCCGGCCGCAAAGGGTCAGCTCGCAATCGGCGAGACCCGTGAGCCCGTGGGCCGCAAATGACGCGCGGGCCGCGGCGCGGGTCGGCTCGTCGGGGAACAGATCGAAGACCAGACTGCCGACCAGCTCGGTTTCGTCCCTTCCGGTGAAATTGACCAGCGACTGGTTCACCACCTCGACGCGCCCCTCCCGGTCGCACACCACCAACAGGTCCGACATGGACGACAGGACCGAGAGGACGAACCGTTCCGACTCCTCCAGCGCGGCGTTCTTCTCCTCCAACGCCACCTCGTACTTCAAGAGGTCGCTGTAGACCTCGTCCATCTTGTGGATCACCTCGATCCACACCTCCTCTCCCAGGCCCTCGAGACCCGCCTCTCGGCTTTCCGGAGCCATCGGCTCTTTGATGGATTGGGTCATGCCGCGCCTCAGTGCACCGTGCAGACCATGCATGGATCGAAGGAGCGCACCACGTGCTGGACGAGCAGCGGCGGATCGCCGTCCGGCTCCACCGGGAGCCCCGCGAGTGCCTGCTCGAGTGCGCCGGGCACACCTTCGGCGTCGCGGGGGGAGAAGTTCCAGGTGGTCGGGGCGACGATCTGGTAGTT
>JBGSTR010000045.1:0-17179 GCA_041736365.1 Chromatiaceae bacterium
GCGGCGGTGCGGGCGGAGCGCGGGCTGTCAACCGCGGCGGAAGCGCCGGCCGAGGTCTCGGACGACACCGACGGCGGCGCGTCCATCCCGCGCGCGACCTACCGATTGCAGCTCCACGCGGGCTTCAACTTCGCCGCGGCGACCGATCTGGTGCCCTATCTCGCGGATCTCGGCGTCAGCCACTGCTACTTCTCGCCCTACCTCGACGCGCGAGCGGGCAGCACCCACGGCTATGATGTCGTCGCCCACGACCGGCTCAACCCGGAGATCGGCACCGGCGAGGATTTCGACCGCCTGTGCGACACCCTGGCGGCCCACGGTATGGGACAGATCCTGGACATGGTCCCCAACCACGTCGGGGTCATGGGGGCGGATAACCACTGGTGGCTCGACGTACTTGAGAATGGCCCGGCGTCGGAGTTTGCCGCTTTCTTCGACATCGATTGGGAGCCGCTGCGCCAGGAGCTGCGGGGCAAGGTCCTGGTGCCGGTATTGGGTGATTATTACGGGGCCGTGCTCGACCGAGGCGACCTCAAGCTGGTCTACGCCGACGGCGGCTTCCACGTCCAATACTACGAGCACCGTTTCCCCATTGATCCGCGCGAGTATCCGCGGATTCTCGCCCCCGGTCTGTCGCGACTGCACGAGCGACTGGACGAGCAGGACGCGGACCTCGCCGCGTTCGAAAGTCTGATCACGGCGTTCGGAAATCTCCCCGGGCGCTCGCGACTCGACGCGGATGCCCGAGCCGAGCGCCGCCGCGACAAGGAGCTGCACAAGCAACGGCTCGGCGCGCTGTCGGCCTGCAATGCCGATTTGGACTGGTACATTCAGGAGTGCCTGCGCAATTTCAATGGGGCCGAACACTATCCGGCGGACACCGCACGCTTGCACGCACTCCTGGATGCCCAGGCGTATCGCTTGGCCTACTGGCGAGTGGCCGCCGACGAAATCAATTACCGGCGGTTCTTCGATATCAACGACCTGGCCGCACTGCGCATGGAGATTCCGGATGCCTTCGATGCCACCCACGCGCTGGTGCTGCGGCTGATCGACGAGGGGCGGCTCGCGGGACTGCGCATCGACCATCCGGACGGGCTCTACGATCCGGCGGGCTACTTTCGGCGCATTCAGGAACGCGTGGCCGCCGCCCGCGACCCGGCGTCGCTGGGACCGCAGCCGGAGCGACCCCTCTATCTGGTGGTCGAAAAGATTCTCACCGGGGAGGAGCGCCTGCGTCCCGACTGGCCGGTCCACGGTACCACCGGCTACGAATTTGCCGCGCTCGCCGACGGCCTGCTGGTGGACCCGGACGGCGCCGAGTCGCTGGAGGACTGTTATGCCGAGTTTACCGGTGAGAACCGCTCGCTCCCCGAGGAAATCTATCGGTCGAAGAAGCGGGTCATGCGCAATCTGCTCTCCAGCGAGCTGCACGTGCTCGCGAGCGAGCTCTCGCGTATCGCCGAGGTCGATCCCCACACCCGCGACCACACGCTCGACGGCCTGCGCAACGCCCTAATTGAAGTGGTGGCGTGCTTCCCGGTCTACCGTACCTACATCACGGCAGATGGCGTGTCCAATGGCGACCGCAATCAGGTCCTCAAGGCGATGTCGCAGGCGCGTCGGCGCAGCGAGGCGGCGGACCTGTCGGTGTTCGATTTCGTCCAGGAAGTGCTGCTCACCGACATCGCCGCGGGTAAGCCGGACGCCTATCGTGCCCGCGTTCTGCGTCTGGCCATGAAGTTTCAACAGTACACGGGCCCGGTCACGGCGAAGGGCGTCGAGGATACCGCCTTCTATCGCCATCACCGTCTGGTCTCGCTCAACGACGTCGGCGGTGATCCGGAGCGTTTCGGGGTCTCGGTGGATGGCTTCCACCGCGCCAACCTTCGCCGCCGCGAGACCTGGCCCCATACCATGCTCGCCGGCTCCACCCACGACAGCAAACGCTCCGAGGACGTGCGCGCGCGGCTTCACGTGCTCTCGGAGCTGCCGGACGAATGGCGCCAGCACGCCTTCTGGTGGGCTCGGGTGAATCGACGCCTGCGCATCGACACGCCCGGCGGGACCCAGCCGGACGCCAATACCGAGTATTTGCTGTATCAGACGCTGCTTGGCATGTGGCCCCTGGAGGCGGTCGAGGGCGATGCCTTGGACAGCGTTCGCGCGCGCATCCGCGCCTATATGGAAAAGGCGGCGAAGGAATCGAAGCTTTATACCTCCTGGACCAATCCCAACACCGATTACGAAGCGGCGCTTGCCGCCTTCGTCGATGCGGTGCTCGATTCCGAGCGCAACAGCGCCTTCTTCGAGGACTTTCTGCCTTTTCAGCGACGTGTTGCCCGCCTGGGTCTCTACAACAGCCTATCGCAGACGCTGCTGCGGCTCACGTCACCCGGGGTTCCGGATCTCTATCAGGGCAGCGAGCTCTGGTCGTTCCACTTGGTCGACCCGGACAACCGCCGTCCGGTGGACTTTTCCCTGCGTCGCTCGCTGCTGGAGTCCCTGCAAGAGCCGTCGGGCGACGATGGCGGAAAGCCCGAGCTGCCGCGGCGGCTAGTTGCGAGCATCGACGACGGCCGCGCCAAGCTGTTCCTTATCCGTCAGGCGCTACATCTGCGCCGGGAGGACCCCGAGCTGTTTACACTCGGAGATTATGTGCCGTTGGCGGTCGAGGGCCCCCACGCGGAGCGCCTATGCGCCTATGCCCGCCGCCGGGACGGGCGCTCGATGATCGTCCTCGCTCCCCGACTGCTGGCCGCACTGACCGGCGAGTCTTCCGATGACGCGGACGGCGAGCCCGAGACGCTCGATCCATTCGCCGATCCCGACTGGGAAGCGACCCTGGTCCACGTGCCCGGACCGGCCTTGCGCGATGTGCTTGCGGGAACCAAGCTCGAAGCCTCCGCGCATGGGGATGGGTTCCTCCTGCCCGTGTCGCAGGTGCTGCGGCGCTTCCCGGTCGGGCTACTCACCTGCGCCGAAAGCCGGCCCTAAACGGTTGCCGGCTCGATTGGCGGAATCCGGTCCGCATCGGATCGCAGGCCGAAGGCGGATGCAGTCGGCACTGCGACCGTTGAAAGCTCGAGTCAGTCCCAATCGTGGACGTGGAAGTGGCTGTGCAGCTTGTCGCCGTGGCGATGGCGGTGGGTGTGCACCAGGTTTGCCGCCTGGAGCTTCTCGCGATCCTTGAGAAAGGTGCCGATCTTCCCGTCGTAGATCAGTCGGTGGTCCTCGCCGAGCACGAGGCAACGCTCCCCCAGCTCTCCGGCGAGGCTCAGGTTGTGGGTGGTCACCAGGGATGTCTGCTGTAAGTCGGCGAGGAAGTCGACGAGCCAGCCGGTGCTGCGCGGGTCCATGTTGGTGGTCGGCTCGTCGAGCAGGAGCACCCGAGGCTCCAGCACGAGCAGGGCCGCCAGACATACGCGCTGCTTTTCGCCACCGCTCAGGCTGAACGGGACGCGCCCGAGCAGCGACTCGATCCGGAGCAGGCCCGCCCAGTGCCGGACCCGGTCGTCGACATCGGGGAGACCGAGCTGCCGCGGCCCGAAGGCGATCTCGTCGGCTACCGTCGGATTGAAGAGCATGGCGTCCGGATTCTGGAACAGCAGCACCACCTCGCGGCGAAAGCGTCGGTGGAAGTCGGGCGCCTTTAGGCTCTCGCGGGTCAAGCGCTGTCCGGCGTAGCGGACCTCGCCCCGAGACGGCCACAGGAGTCCGTTGAGCAGCTTCAGCAGGGTGCTCTTGCCGGTGCCGTTGGCGCCGAGGAGCACGACCTTGTCCCCTGGAAGCAGCGCCAGCTCGATGTCCAGGAGCAGATCCGCACCGCCCTCCAGATGAAAGCTCAGGCCACTCGCCTCCAGCAGCGCCGCGGCCCCGTCGGCCGTGTGGTTTGTGCCCTGGTTGGTCGGGTGCGGCGGGTCCACGCTCATTCGGTGCTCGGCCCGAAGAAGCCGCGCGAGCGCATCGCGAGGGCGATCTCGCCGGCTCCGTGCTCGGCCTTGTCGAAGAACTGTACTGCGACCCCGGCGCCGCGGGTATAGCCATCGCGCAACGACGGCCTGCGCAGCCGACGGCTCTCGCCGGCGAGCCGAAACTCCGCGAGCAGTCGACGAAAGGTCATGATCTGGCTGAGCGTGAGCACGATCAGGTAGGTCAGGGTCGCGGAGAAGCTCACGACGCGCAGCAGGTCTATCCGGGCGACCATCAGGAACGTAAGAAAAGTCAGCAGGATCACCCGGATATTCATGAGGGCCAGATAGCCAGGCTGAAAGTCGTTGCCGATCAGACCCAGCACAATGTACCCAAGGCTTACGGAGAGATTGAAGAAGAAAACAGGCAGCAGGGTGCGGCGCAAAAGCAGCGGTGCCTGGCGCCCGGCGATCAGCGCGGCGAGCAGCAGACCCGCGCTCAGCCACCGGACGTCGTGGATTAGGGTGATCGCTACGACGGCAGCCAGGTAGGCGCCGAATAGGATTCGATCCTTCATCGCGCGTCCCCGCGCCGTCGCAGGAAACCGACCACCAGCACGGTCAGCAGCCCTTCGCCGATGCCGAGCAGGGCGTTGGGGATGACCAAGGCCGGCAGGGTCACCGACAGGCCGAAGGGAAAGAACAGCGGCTGCCCCGCTGCATCATGGGCAATGGAAGGCTGCGCGCCGAGGATCACGGCCAGGATCAGGGCCGGGATCACGGTGGCCAGCCACCCCGCGGCGAACAGGGCGGCACGCTCGCCCACGGGCCGGAGCACGCGGTATCCGAGACAGGCCGCGGCCGAGCCGGCCAGTCCCATCGCCAGCGCATTGACCGGCAAAACCGTGATTCCGCCGGCACCGAAAACCAGCGCCTGCAACAGCAGCACCAAAGAAATCGCCGCGAAGCTGATCCAGGGTCCAAAGACGACGGCGAGGATTCCGATCCCCGACGCATGCACCGAGGTACCCCCCGGCAGTGGCAGCATGATCGACATCAGCACGAAGCCCAGCGCCGAGAGGACCGCCAGGCGCGGCAGCAAGGTCTCGTCGAGACTCCGCCGCAGGCGACGGGCGGCATAGGTCCAAGCGCCGATCGCCAGGGCATAGGCCGGCAAGTAGGTCTGAGGCGACAGAAAGCCGTCGGGGATATGCACGGGCTAGAAGAGAAACGAAAGGGAGCAGATGATCCTGTAGTTCTCCTTGCCCTCGCCCCCCTGCTGAAGATCGTCCTCGTTGAGGTCGGTCCAGGCCGGTAGCTTAACGCCCAGGGCCAGGCTGAGGTTGCTCCAGTAGGCGCGTACCCCGGGCATTACGTAGAGCACCTGCCCACCGGTCGCGAGCTGCCCGAGCCCTTCTTCGCTGTCGCGCCCGAGATGTAAATAGTTGAGCTCGAATACACCGTCGAGGCGCAGTCGTTTCTCTTGGCTCGCATACATCTTGTAAATGAGCGCCGTGTTGAGTCGAAGCTCGTCGCCGAAGCGGGCGCGGAAAGGCCGGTAGTCATGTGCCGGGTCCGCGTCGTACTCGTGCTCCTGGAACCAGAGGTTGGAGACGTCGACGTTGAGCGTAAGGCGCTCGTTGAGCATCTTGCTCGCCGTGGCCCCAAGGGTCCAAGCCGGCTCGCCGAAGCCGGTCGACTTGCCGGGATCGATATTGCCGTCGGGACCGCGGACGTTGGGGTTGGCGGTCGGCAGCGTCGCGCCCGCGTAGAGGGTGAAATGCCAGTCTTCGAGGTCGTCGAGGCTCTCCTTCTCCGGGACCAGCCGGAAGCCCTGGTCGAACTTGAATCCAAGGGTGGCATTGACGGACGCATCGGCGAATCCGGAGGTATTGAAGTACCCGTCCTCATCGATCTTTTCGTTGTAGGGCAGAAAGGCATAGACCGATAACCAGGGGGTGAAGCCATAGCCCAGACCGGCCATCCAGAAGGTCGACGACTCCGCCTCGTCGTCCTTGAGTGGCGTGAAGGTCTTCCAATTCGCGTAGTCGACCTTGAAATACGCAAAGGTCTTTCCCTTGGGTAGCGTTGCCGAGGACGACTGCTCGATGGGTGCCCCCGGCCCTTCAAGACCCGCGGCTCCCAACCCGGCTACACCGTGATGTGCCGAGGCGGCGACTGAAACCATCGCCAGCACAACGCCGCAGGTAAACGCTGCTCGCCTCACGGCTTCTTCCTCAAAAACAAAGACCAGAATCCAAACAAACCGAAGAGGAGCGAGAGCCCTACGACTAGACCGCCGACTGTGCCTAGCCCCTTCGAGGAAACCGGGGTGCTGCCCTCGCCGCTGGTGGCAACCGTGAAGTCGCCGCCGTGGCCGTCCTCCGAAAACACCTTGACACGCCATTCACCCGCTCGGTCCGGGACGAACGCGAGGCGCCCATTGGCATCCGTATGGCCAACCAGAAACGGGATCGTTTCGCCCGGCCGGTAGAGCTCGGCGGATTCGTAACTAAACGGACTGCCGTCGCCGTAACGCAGCTCGACGATGACGGCGGGACCGGTCCGCACCGCATGGTCGACCTGATGGGCCTGCACCGTACCGGCGAGCAGGACGGCAGTCAGGATGAACAGCCGCCTCACGGACGGCCGGCCAGGGTAAAGGTCAATGACGTCGTGTGCACCACCTCGTCCGCCTCGGGACCGACATGAGGCGTGCGGATCGATGCCTGGATGAGCTGAAGACCCCCGTGCTTTACACGGATGTTGATCGCCCCGTCGGCGTCGGTCTCGCCCCGCGGCTTGCCGTCATAGGTGACCGCCGTATTGGCGACGGGCCGGCCGTTCGCCAATACACGCACGCCGAGCTTGTCCCCATCCCGGAGGACGAGTGGATTGGAAGTCGGCACGATCTCCAGTGGCACACCCAGTGGCTTGCCCGCACCCGCGCCCCATTGCGAGATCTGCTTGACGCTCTCGAAGCTGTGCCAACTGCTCAGCGGCGATTTGGCGTCGGTCTTCTTCAAATTCTTGGTGCCGAGCGGGGTCTTGCTCCAGTAGCCGGTCGAGCTCAGCACATAAAGCACCGCGCAATCGCCCGCGATGGTCACCGGAGAAGTCGACCCGATGCGAGCCGGACTCGGATGGCCCGCGGCATCGTTACAGGTCACCGATTTGATCATGTCCGGGGCGTACGCGATCGCCCTCTCGCCCTCGTGAGAGACCCGATCGGCGTGGCCATAGTGAACCACGAGGCCGTCGCTGGACGGCTCGACCCAGAGATCGTGCGCCGCGGCGCCGGTGACGACAGAGACAAGAAAAATCCCTGTGAGAACCCGTTTCCAAGGCATCGTCTTCGGCGCTGTGTTCCGGCAATCTTCGTGTGCGCGCAGAGTAACACGAAAAAATAAAGTGTCACACCGAATCGGCCCGCGGACGCGTTATTGCAAGCCACGTAGGGTGGAACAAGCGAAAGCGGTTCCACCATCTTCGCTGCAAGCCCAGGCCGTAGGGGTCGAACAAGCGGAAGCGGTTCCACCATCTCCGCGGAGGTGGATCCGCTGCGCTTGATCCACCCTACGTTTTCGAGCAGGGGTGGGCGACGAGCGGTAATATCGGCTTCAGAGGGGAATTCGGCAAAGGTGCAGGACGGCTCCCCAACGCAGGTTCGATGATTAACCTAGGAGGACATATCAATGGGACACGCCAAATACGCTTTCGCCATGCTTGCATTCTGTGCTTTTCAAAGCGGCGCCGAGGCGCAAACGCTGACGCTCGAGGGAAATGAAATGTGCCAGGATGAGAACGCTTTTAGCGCCAAACCGAACGAGCTGAGAGGGTCCTACTACTACTTCGAAGCCAGAGCCTGGACGTGGTACGCGCAGAACCTCGGACCGGGAGTCACCCGCAGCTTCTTCGCGTGCGATCTGCCTGAGCTACTCCGCGATACGGAGATCGTGCGGGCGGTGCTCTATTTGTCGCAAGACAGGAGCGTTGCGAAAAGTAATCCGGTTGCACAGCATTCGACGTTGAGCGGGTCGAACGCGGTGGTCGTGCAGCGGACTGTTTCGCCTTGGTCGGCAGAAGGCATCTCTTGGAACACACAACCGGTTACTACGCAGAATCATCAGGTGATGGTACCGGCCAGCACCAACGCGATTCAGGATTACCAAATCGACGTCACAGCCCTGCTGAATGATGCACTCGCAGATGGCGAGACTCGGCTCGGGCTGGCGATGAAGCTAGTGACGGAACGGCACTACCGCGCCGTCGTGTTCAGCTCCAGCGATAACGTAGATCCGGAGTCGCGTCCGCGATTGGTAGTCACCTACGAAGTCGCAGGGCGGGAGCGGGCAGAGCTACGATCGGTCGGGGACGTGAACGGCGACGGTACGCCCGAGATCGCTGTCGTCGCTCGCAACCACGGCAAGACCATCGCAAAGGTCAAGGACGCCGCGAACGGCGGCCTGATCAGCCAGTTCAAAGTCAGCGCCAATTTGCTCCCGGTGGACGTCGAGGTGATGGACTCATTCGGTACCGGGCCAAGCTTGGTGCTGCTCCTCGATAGCGGCGAGGCCGAGACCCGTGACCTGCTCACCGGCGATCTCCTCGGCAGCGTCACGTTCACTCCGAAACTTGCGCCCGTGGGTCTGACCGTGCTTCCCGACCAAGACGGCAACGGCATCCCGGAGCTGGGGATGCTCGGTCGGGGCTCGACCACGGTCGAGGTCCGCGACGCGCTCACCGGCAACTCGGTCAACGACCTTTGGTTTGCCGAATCGTTCGAGCCACGGCAGGTGATCACGCTGCCGGACCTAAACAACAACGGCAGCGCCGAAGTCGGCGTCGTTCTAACCAAGGCCGGCGACACGGACCGGATCGTGGTCAAGGACACGCTGTCGGACGAGAAGCTCGAAACCGTGGGGACTTGGTGGAAGGGCGAATTCGAGCTGCTGCAGGCGCTGCCGGTAACGGACCAAGACGGCAATGGAACGAGTGAGGTCGCGATGCTGCTGCACGACCCGGCCACCGGCACGACCCTGGTGCGCGTCGCCGACGCCGCCTCCAACAAGACGGCGGCGGCCGTGCGCGGCTACAACCCGAACCACGTCTCGGTGAAGCTGGCGCAGGTGGCGGACTTCAACGGCAACGGCCTCAAGGAGTATGCCCTGCTCGCCCGCAATCCCGACACCGGTCAGGTGACCGCCGACGTCCGCGACGCCTCGGGCGCCGTCAGCCGGATGTCGTTCAGCAGCGAGTGCATCCCGATCGATCTCGCGACTATCGCCGACATCAACGACAACGGGGCGCAGGAGCTGGTGATGCTCGGACGCTGCGGCCCCGACGGAGCTCTCAAGGCCGTCGTCAAGGACGCGAAGACCGGCGAGACTCTGAACCAGCTGACTTTCTGAGGCGCGGCCATGCGGCGGAGCTCGCCGGTTGCGAGTCTCCGCTACCGGCAGCGGAGTCCCTGCAAGTCATACAAGCAGGGGACATCTCGAGACGGTATTGGCTCCAGTCATTCCAGTCTTGCTGGAGACGCCGCGGCAACCGCGTTGTACATCACAGCTCGTAGGGTGGAACAAGCGAAAGCGGTTCCACCAATCGGCGCAAATGTGGATCCGCTGCGTTGCGATTCCACCAATCGCCGCTGGGCGTGACGATTTTGTGCGTTTCTTACGCTTCGATATAGCTTTTGACCTGGGGAAGAGCAGATGTAGGCGCTCTTGTTATAGAACAAATCATATTTATAGGATTGCTTGAATCATAGCGGCTGCTCATCTTTGATAATCGATCTATTATTATCTTGTCGTTCGTGATGAACAAATCTGCTCGCGCCTCCAGGGCGGACTCCATATGCTCGATATCCAACTCACGTTTACGCGGGCTTGTATCGTATAACTTTTCGTCCGCTTGCAGGCTCTGGGCTGCCTTGGCGATCATAGCCTCCTGGTCATAGCCGTCTGCCGTAAGATACGGTCTTAACTCGGCGTCCATTAGTCCACGGCGAAGGATTGATCCATCACGGCGATACAAACCGTCGCGTCGCGATAGCGGAATAACGATTTTCCTGGCGATCGGCAGCACGTAACGAGACAATTCCGTACAATACCTGTCGCCTAGTTCATACTCGACGAGCGCATTGTAGAGTAGCTCAACCTGTGTTGACGAAGAAGCGATCTGGTATATAGTTTGGAAGTTTTCGCTATGCGCCAGAAGTGTCGGGGAAAGTTTGTCTGGAGATTGTTTGAACGTGAACCAGTGCCGCCAAACGCACGTGTCAATCAGTGTCTGTAGCATTCTTTTACCGATAGGTATCCCCGATTGCTGCAGGTGCTTCAAAGTGTTCACCGCGTGTTCCGCAGCGTCGCCGGAGCCTAGCGCTCACGCGGTGAACGAAATCCGGCCCGTTGGATGGGTACGCAAGGCCGGTGGTCGGCCAACGACCGATTAGGACAAGCGATACCATCCTGCGCTGATCAGCGTCGACCGGTTCGATGAGGTTTGGGCGTAAATAGGGCGAAAATAACCGACAGACAACGGTTTGGCCCATCGACAACCACGAGCGCCGCTACACGCACTTGCCGACGAGGTCGGAGCGAGGACTCAATTGTCTCGCCGCGCCTCTACTACCACGCACGATTCTTGCTGCGTTCCGTATCATCACCAACGAGGATGGGAGGACGCATCAATGGTCACGAGCGTAGTTGAAATGGCGGCTGCCCGGGAGAACTTGGCGAGCTTGCTGGCGCTATTGGACTTGGAGGGGCATCGCTTCGAGCTGAGCCTCGACGATGAGGAATGGAAAGTGAGCCTCGAATGCGTCGCGCCCGGTGGCTGGCTCAGCGTAAACGTTCGGATCCCGCGCGCGGATCTGCGCGACGCGGCAGACGATCCGCGCGTTGAGCAGCGCTTACTGAACGACCTGGGAGCACGACTGTCGGGATGTCGGCGCGAGGAATCGAATCAGTAACATCGTGACTCGCCATGTCTCGCTTGCGCTGGCGAATCGGTCGCCAGGCGAGGAGCTCGCAGGGTGGAACAAGCGGAAGCGGTTCCACCAATCTTCGCGGAGGTGGATCCGCTGCGCTTGATCCACCCTACATCTCCGTCGGATAGATGTTCGCGCCGGGTAGGCGACCGCGCACCCGCGCCGGTTCAGCTCTTGTGAGCGGCTGCAAGCGTATGGTTCAAGCCTACTCGCTACTCCGCCCCGGGCTCCAATCCCGCGGCGCCGCCCGCACGGATCTTGCGTTGCGCTTCCGGGGTTTCCAGCTCCGATGCCGGAATAATCTTGCCGTCGCGCGCGAGCTTTTGGTACCAGAGGTCGTGATGGGTCTCCATCCATTCCTTGGCGACGTGTCCTTTCACCATGCCGTCGAGCGCCCCGGGCGTGCCGAGCGTGCCGACGTAGATGTGACCGAAGGCGATCGCCGTCCACAGAATCGCTAGGCTTGCGTGGACGAGGTTGGCGATCTGCATGGTCTCGCGTGTCTGGCCGAAGATCGGAAAATCCATTACAAGCCCGGACACGCCGACCAGAACGAGCCCGACCGTGGCGATAAACCAAAACCAGATCTTCTCCCCGGCGTTGGTGCGCCCGGCCGGGACGTGGCTGCCGAAGACGCCTCCGAACCGCTTCAGCCAGGTCAGGTCGTGACGCTTGAAGCCGTTGTACCGGAACCAGAACAGCACCTCCAGAAACACACCCGCGAGGAGGAAAGGGCCGAGGTAGTTGTGCGCCCACTTCGCGAACTGCGCATACGCGCCGAATGCATCCAGACCGAGCACCGGGATCAAAACGGCGCGCCCGAACAATAGACTGAGTCCAGTCGCCGCCATGACGATAAAGAGGGTGGCGGTGTACCAATGCAAGATGCGGTCGCCGAGGGACCACCGCGGCATGCGGTCTCCGGACAGCGGCTTCTCGACGCGCAATGGGCCGACGATGAAATGGAATAGGACCAGGAGGGCGAGGATGCCCCACAGGAGCCACGCGCCGAACGTCGCTACGGGACCGTTGCGCAACTGGCGCCAGTTTTTTCCGCCGTTCTGAATGAGTACGTCGGCCGCTTGTCCTTGAACCGCGGTGTAGCCGCTGACGCCGTCCCGCACGGCGCGCCAGTAGTTGGCGCGTGGATTCGTCTCGGGAGGTGCCGTCGCAGCGACAGACGGGTCGCCGATTGCGACCAAGCTGTAGCCGACCGGCAGTGCGAAGGTCACCAGCATCAGCAGCCCCAGTGACCACATCAATTTCGTGAGCCGACCGCGCGGCCGTTTCGTTTGTAAACTGGTCTGTGTCATCGCTCGACCCTCATCAGCGATCGGTCTGAACGTTCGTCATGCGTTGGCGCAGCTCATCCGCCTGCGCGGCGCTGCGCTGGCGCTCGGCGGCAAATTGATCGCCGCTGACCCAGGGGTCCTGCACCGGGTCGCAGGCGACGGCGCCGACAGCCACGAGCATCGCCACCAGGACTTTCGGCCATTCTTTCCTCACCGCTTTAGTCCTCCGCCCTTCTGCCCCGGACTCGCGCCGCCGCGCCATTCGCACCAGATGGTTTCATGCACATCAACGATCGGTCTGCACCCGCGAAAAACGCTCCTGAAGCTCCTGCTGCTGCTTCGCGGAACGCTGTAGCTCCAGCAACGGATCGGGTGAGCCCTTGTAGACGCCGGGTTCATATAGCGTCACGTCCGGGTCGTCATAACAGCCCGTTACCAGGAGCGTTGCTATCAGTACAGCTCCACCTGCCGCAGAGCGCCGGATTGCGCTCATAGCTCCGGACCCTCGTTGGCAAGCTCGTAGGCGCGCTCCCAACCCCAGGTCTGGGGCCGGCCGCCGCGCTTGAGCACGCGCTTGCGATAGATGTCCGCGACCATGTCGCCGTCACCCGCCAACAGCGACTTGGTCGAGCACATCTCCGCGCACAGCGGTAGCTTGCCCTCGGCGATCCGGTTGCTGCCGTATTCGCGGTATTCCTCCGCCGAGTTGTCCGGTAGCGGCCCGCCGGCGCAGAAGGTGCACTTGTCCATTTTCCCGCGCACGCCGAATGCGGATTGCTGCGGGTATTGGGGAGCGCCGAAGGGGCAGGCGTAGAAGCAATAGCCGCAACCGATACAGAGGTCCTTGTCGTGCAGCACGATGCCGTCCACGGTGGTGTAGAAGCAGTCCACCGGACACACCGCCGCACAGGGCGCATCGGTGCAATGCATGCAGGCGACCGAGATCGACTTCTCCCCGGGCTGACCGTCTTGGAGCGTAACCACGCGCCGGCGGTTGATGCCCCAGGGGACCTCGTTCTCGTTCTTGCACGCGGTGACACAGGCGTTGCACTCGATACAGCGCTCGGCATCGCAGAGAAATTTCATTCGTGCCATGTTGCTCCTCCGCTCTTCTAAGGTGCTGCGGGATTCCAGCCATCAAGCCGCTCGGATCTGACACAGGGTGGCCTTGGTCTCCTGCATCTGCGTCACCGCATCGTAGCCGTAGGTCGTCGCGGTATTGCAGGCCTCGCCGCGTACGTAAGGCACCGTGCCCTCGGGGTACTTGTCCATGAGGTCCTCGCCCTGGTACCAGCCGCCAAAGTGAAACGGCGTCCAGATGACCCCGCGCCCGACGCGCGGGGTGACCATCGCCTTGATCTTGATGTGCCCACCCTCCGGGCCTTCCAGCCACACCATCTGGCCGTCGCTCAGTCCGCGGTCGTTGGCGTCCGCCGGATTGATCTCCACGAACATGTCCTGTTGCAGCTCGGCCAGCCACTCGTTGGAACGAGTCTCCCCACCGCCGCCCTCGTACTCCACCAAGCGGCCGCTGATGAAGATCAACGGAAAGTCGCGCGAGTAGTCCTTCTCTTGGATGCTCGCGTACAGGGTGGGCAGGCGCCAGAATGCCTTGCGGTCCTCATAGGTCGGGAAGCGCGAGACGAGGTCGTAGCGCGCGGTGTACAGGGGCTCGCGATGAACCGGTACTGGATCGGGGAACTGCCAGACGATGCAGCGCGCCTTCGCGTTGCCGAAGGGGGCGGCACCGTGCTGGATGGCGACTCGTTGGATACCGCCGGAGAGATCAGTCTTCCAGTTGACCTTGTCGAGGTTGCCGCTGCCGTGGGACTGCTGTTGCTCCAGGGATTCGTCCATCTGTCCCTCGGGCGCGGCGTCCGCCGCCACGCCGGCGACTTTCCGGATCGCTTCCATCTCGGTCCCGGTCAGATCCTGCGCCCAGCCGAGCTGCGCCAACATGCCGTAGTCGAATTCCGGGTAGCCGTCCGTGATCTCCGACCCCTTTGGATACGAGCCCTCGGCGAGCAGGGTCTCGCCGTTGTGCTCCACGCCGAAACGTGCCCGGAAACACAGGCCGCCCTCCGCCACCGGCCGGCTGGTGTCGTAGAGAATCGGCGTGCCCGGGTGCTTCATCTGCGGGTTGCCCCAGCAGGGCCAGGGCAGGCCGTAATATTCGCCGTCGAGCGGTCCGCCAACTGCCTGCAACGTCGTAGTATCGAAGGTGCCGCGATGCTCCGCGTGGGCCTTCAGCCGTTCCGGGCTTTGACCCGTGTAGCCGATGGTCCAACAACCGCGGTTGATCTCGCGTAGCGTGTCCTCGACCGACGGCTCGTCGTTCTCGACTCGAATGTGCTTGAACATCTGGTCCGCGAAGCCGAGCTTCCTGGCGAATTTGTAGAGGATGGTGTGGTCCGGCAGGGACTCGAACAGCGGCTCGATGAGCTGCTCGCGCCATTGCAGCGACCGATTGGACGACGTGACCGAGCCGTAGGTCTCGAATTGGGTCGCGGTCGGAAGCAGGTAGATCCCGTTCTTGCGGTCGCTCATCACCGCCAGGTGGGTCGGATAGGGGTCGGAGATCACCACCAGCTCCAGCTTGTCGCTCTCCAGTGCGCGCTTCATGTCGGGGCCGCGGGTGAGGCTGTTAACGGCGTGGCCCTGGAAGAAAATGGCGTGAAAGTTGTCCGCCTGCTGGAAGTCCTGCGGGTCTTCGAGGATTCCATCGATCCAGCGCGAAACCGGCACGCCGGGGGTGAACATGGTGAAGGACTCTTCCTCGCCCTCCAGGTATTTCTTGCGCATGTCGAAACGCCCGCGCAACCAGTCGTAGTCCACGTCCCAGACGCGGGCCCAGTGCTGCCAAGCGCCCTCGGATAGGCCGTAGTAGCCGGGCAACGTGTGGCAATTCGGTCCGACGTCGGTGGCGCCTTGCACATTGTCGTGGCCGCGGAAGATGTTGGCGCCGCCGCCGGGGACCCCGATGTTGCCGAGCGCGAGCTGAAAGATGCAGTCTGCGCGGGTGTTGTTGTTGCCGATGTGATGCTGGGTGTGGCCCATGCACCAGACGATGGTCCCCGGACGGTTGTCTGCCATGGTCTTGGCGCACCGGTACATCTCATCCTCGGGCACGCCGGTGACATCCTCCACGGTCTTCGGGTCCCACTTGGCGACCTCCTCGCGAACCTGATCGAGCCCGTAGACACGCTGCTCGATGTACTGCTTGTCCTCCCAACCGTTCTGAAAGACGTGCCAGAGCAGGCCCCAGATGAAGGCAGTGTCGGTACCGGGTCGCAGCCGGATGTACTGGTCCGCGTGGGCCGCCGTGCGCGTGAACCGCGGATCGACCACGATCATCTTGGCGCCGTTCTCCTTCCCGCGCAGGACGTGCTGCATGGCGACCGGGTGTGCCTCGGCGGCATTCGACCCGCAGAACAGCATCGCCTTGCAGTTGTGCATGTCGTTGTACGAGTTGGTCATGGCGCCGTAGCCCCAGGTGTTCGCCACCCCGGCAACCGTGGTGGAGTGGCAGATGCGCGCCTGGTGATCCACGTTGTTCGAGCCCCAGAAGGCGGCGAACTTGCGCTGGAGGTACGACCCCTCGTTGCTGGCCTTGGACGAGCCGCAGAAAAAGAGCGCATCCGGCCCGGAGCGTTCGCGGATCTCCAGCAGCTTGTCGCCGATCTCGTCGATGGCCACATCCCAGCTGATGCGCCGCCACTTGCCGTCCACCAACTTCATGGGATATTTCAGGCGCTTGTCGCCGCGCCCGTGGTCGCGCACCGAGGCACCTTTGGCGCAATGGGACCCGAGATTGATCGGCGAGTCGTAGTCCGGCTCCTGCCCCGTCCAGACCCCGTTTTGGATCTCGGCGATGACCCCGCAGCCGACCGAGCAATGGGTGCAGACCGAGCGCTTGCGAATGGTCTCGACGGCGGGACTTCTCGATGCACCCGCGGCGGCGGCGCGGCGCATCAGCCGCGGACTCAAGATCCCAGCGGCAACCGCCGCCCCGACTGCCAGTCCGGATCGCTTGAGCAGCGTGCGCCGGTCGACGGCGGCCGACAGCAAACCGAGATCGGTGTGGTCGTCGATTCGGGAGCCCGCAGTGGATGGCGATACCCTAACCAGTTTCATGTCTTAAACCTCCGGCCTCGACCCGGTCCCGCCGGGCCTTAGATGGCAGCCTTCGCGTAGTACTGACGCACGTGCTCCGTTTCGCGGTAGCCCCGATGCTCGGTGCGGCACGTGTCAATCGGTTTCGTCGCCGCGTAAGCGGGCGCGGACCCGAGCGCGAGCCCCGCCCCCGCGGCCCCGCTCGCGGCCAACACCCGTCGTAGAAACTCACGGCGATCGATCTTTGTCCCCCGGGCTCGCTCGTTCATGATTGGACCCTCTCGCGGAACTCGCCGACGGCCGACGGCAAGGCGAAATAGGTACGCTCGAGCGCCAGAAATTCTGCGCCGAGTCGCCCGACCGCCGCGTAGAACCGCGCGGACGCGCAACGCTGCAGATCGGCGAAGAAGCGCGGCATCCAGGTGTAGAGATGAGCTCGAAAAAAGCGCGCCGCCTCCACTTCGTCCCCGTCGTGCGAATCGGCAATCAGGAGTCCGGCCACCTCGCACAACGCGGCCGCGTGGTCTTCCGGATCGTGCATATCGGTCCGGCGCTGAAAGCCGAGTCGTGCAAGGTCCGCACGCAAACGCACCAGCGGGCGGTCCATGAGCGAGCCGGTGAGGTACCACGAGCCGTAGGGCACAACCTCCCCTTCGGTGAGCCCGATGAAAACGTCGTGGTATTCGCGCTCGACCCGCCCCGGACTGGTTTCGCGCGCTGCCTTGCCCAATCCTCGGCAGGCCTCGGCCATCGAACCCTCCTCGTGGGCGCCGCATTGGTCGATGCCGCGCAGCCGCTGCAGAACCTCCGCACTCGGCGGCCCCGCCAGCAACACCGACAACAACCCGTAGACCTCGGCGCGGCCAACCACG
>JBGSTR010000061.1:0-2067 GCA_041736365.1 Chromatiaceae bacterium
CAACCGCAATCACAAGTCTTTCTATATTAGTGCGTTGCAGGTCGGCGCCCCGGGAGTCCCGGCGTCGCCGGCAGGGAGTCGGCGCCGCTTGCCTGCCGCCGGGCATCGCCGCGAACGGCTCCGCTGTGCTCGGCAGAGTCCAGCGGATCTCCTGGAGTAGACGCGGGAAGGGAAGCACGCGGAATCGGGGCAGCAGACGGACGATCGCGGCAGACCGCGCGGGCGTTCCGCCCAAAAAAGCAGGAAAGAGCCCGCCGGGGTCCCGGCATGGCCGACCTTGAATCTCGCCAATTCAAGGCCGACCCGGCTCTTTCCTGTGTACCCGGCGTCCTGGCTGCCCAGGCGCCGCCTTGAACTTCGGGGAGGGATCCGCCCCGCCGGTTCTCTCTACTCTGCCTGATCGGTCCTCGAGACCCCACCTCTCAAGAACCGGCGGGCAGAACCCACGAAGAGAACCTCCTCTTCCAGCCGGTAAGCCATGAGGATCGCGCGGCCGGATATCCCTCCCCAAATCTTGCCGCCTCAGCGGCCTGGACCTGTCGAAGCGGCTGTTTCCCTGCAACGAGAGCCCCTTCGGGCACCATCCACAGCAGTCCGCGTGCCACGCACGGCCTCGCCTAGACAATTGTAAATAGCTGCAATATAACACTTTATGATGAAGCAAAAAGCGCCTGGCCGCGTCCGCGGCCGGCGGGGCGCACGATCATTGACAATCGGGGCCGCAGAATCGCAAGTCGCTGCCAATAAACAGCTTGATCTGTTAACTATATTTATAGTCGGGAGGGAGCGATTGGCGCGGATATTAGGAATCGGGGTCGCGGGCCGGGAAATCTACAGACCGTAGAAGCGGATCTTCTTGAGCAGATTGGGGTAGCTGATGCCGAGCAGACGGGCGGTTTCCGACTTGTTCCCCCGGGTCAGGCGCAGGGTTTCGGCGATTTCGCGGCACTCGACGACAGCAAGGGTCTCGCGCAGGGGAGCCGGTCTGCCGACCTTGCCTGCCGACCGCCCCGCGCCGATCTCGGGCGGCAGATGCTCCGGCTTGAGGACGCGCTCCTCCTGGGCCAGCACGATCGACCTGCGGATGGCCTTCTCGAGTTCGCGAATGTTGCCGGGCCAGTCGTGCCCCACCAGCGCATCCATGAATGAAGAGGTGTAGCCGGGGGGCGCGACACCCAGTTCCCTGGCCGACCGCTCGATGAAATGATGCACCAGCAGTTGGATGTCGTCCCGCCGCGCGCGCAGGGGCGGCACCGCCAGCGGGAAGTCGAGCAGGCGATAGAGCAGATCCTCAAGGAAGAGTCCGCGCTCCGTCAGTTCGTGCAGATCGGACTTGCTGGCGCAGATGATGCGCACGTCAACCCGGCGCTCCTGGTTGGACCCGACCTGCCGGATGATCCTCGTGTCGAGGAACTGGAGCAGCTTGCCCTGCATGCTGAGCGGCATCTTGCCGATCTCGTCCAGGAAGACGGTGCCCCCCTCCGCCTCCGCCAGCAGCCCACGCTTGTCGCCGATCGCCCCGGTGAAGCTGCCCTTCACGTGCCCGAACAGTTCGCTCTCCAGCAACGACTCCGGAATCGCCGCGCAGTTGATCGCCAGGAAGCGGCTGGACCGCCGCCGGCTGAGCGCGTGGATGGCCTGCGCCAGCAGTCCCTTGCCGGTGCCGGTCTCGCCGGTCAGCAGGACCGTCAGGTCGCTCGGCGCCACCTTGCCGATGAGCGCGAGCAACTCGAGCATCTGCTCGTTCTCGGTGATGACCTGGTCGAGATTCTCCGTCTCCGCGGGGGAAGCCGGCGGGGAGACGGCCTCGCCCGGGAGGCGTCCCCTCCCTTTCTCGAACAGGAACAGCGCCAGGAAGCCCATGTAGGTGGCGAGAAAATCGAGCGCCGGACGCCCGAAGGCCGCCTCCCCGCCGGCCAGACTGCTGCGCCCCAGATAGAGGACGCCGAACCGCTTGCCCTCCAGGGTGATCGGCATGAAGAGGCAGCCGGCCGCCCTGTCGCGCAGCGCGGGCACGGCCTCGAGCAGCGGCTCTCCCCCGGCCAGCCGGGAGAAGAGGACGGGGCT
>JBGSTR010000067.1:0-20527 GCA_041736365.1 Chromatiaceae bacterium
GGCGCTGCACTCCACCGGCGCCCAATGGGCACTGGAGCTGTGGCGCGAGTGGAGCGCCAAAGGCGAGAAATACGGCGGCGAAAAGGACATCAGCGCCCGCTGGACGTCGTTCAAGCCGGGCGGCGGTGTCACCGTCCTGACCCTGTTTCGCATGGCGCGCGATGCCGGGTGGCGCCCCACGCGGCAGATACCCCCAGCGCCCAGCGAACACGACTTCGGGCCGCTACCCGACAAGCCGTCGCACCACGACTATGCGTTGCGCCTGATCGCGATCATCGAGCACGAGGACGGCGAGCGCCCAATCGGGGCCGATGGGGCAATCCACCGCTACCGTGCCGGGATCTGGGAACCGATGGCGTCCGCGTCGGCGGAGGTCCTGGTAGGCGGCTTGTTCGGCGGCCTGCCGAACTGCTTGCGAAAAAGCGATTTCCGGCAGATCGGCGCCCACGCCTACGACGTCGTCGCCGATCCGCGCTTCTTCGAGGACGCCCCGGCCGGCGTGGCGACGCCTGGCGCCTTTTACCAGCTTGGGGCCGACGGCCGCATCGCCCGCCGCGACCTAGCCCCAGAGCATCGTCAGCGGTTCCGCCTTCCGGTCGAGCCGGAGGACGGAGTCGCCGAGCGCTGGGAGGCGCACATCGCGCGTTGCTTCGCTGGCGAAGACTTCCAGGGGCAGTCGACGCTGCTGCACGAGGTCTGCGGGGCCGTGCTTTTCGGTCTTCTTCCCAAGCGCCACCGGGTCGCGATGTTCTTCGGTCCCGGCAGGTCCGGGAAAAGTACGACGCTCAAGGTGATTGGATCGCTGATCCCGACCGCGTTCCACAGCGCGACGTCGCCGTTCAACTGGGAGTCGGAGTACTATGTCGCCGCGCTCGCCGGGAAACTGGTCAACATGGTCGGCGAGCTGCCGGATGACCGGCCCATTCCTGCCGCGGATTTCAAGCGCGTGACAGGGGGCGACCTGCTCCAGGGTCGACACCCAACTCATAGGCCGTTCGAGTTCGTCAACACCGCTTCCCACGTCTTCAACACCAACTTCCTGATAAATACCCGCGACCGCTCGGATGCCTTCTTTGCCCGCTGGATCATTGTTCACTTTCCGCACCCCATCCCGTTGGGCGCGCGCGTGCCGGAGTTCGAGGAGCAAATCATCGTGGGCGAGCTGCCGCGGATACTCGCCAGTGCGATGCGTGGCGCCCAGCGCGTCGTTCGCCGCGGATTCACATTCAGCGCCACCCACCACGCGCTGCTGCGGCGGTGGCGGCTGGAGGCGAGCTCTGCGCTGGCGTTCCTGGCAGACGATGCTGCGGTGACTCTGGACCCAAAGCGGCGGGTACTGCGAGCGGACGTCTACTGCGCCTATAAGGACTGGTGCCATGACGTAGAACGCCGCCCTATGGGCAAGGGGCGCTTCTTCGAGACGTTGTCGGCGCCGGATACTGCCGCTGAGTTCCCCATTGCCGTGCGGCGCGACGCCGTTGCCGGGTGGCTGGTCGAAGGCATCAGCTTGGTCGGATGACAAAAATGACAGAATTTTGCCCCCCCTCCCCCTTACATGCGCGCGCTAGCGGCACCACCCCCCCTAAAATTCTGTCATTTCTATCATTCACGCGCCTCAGGCCGGCGTAATTCGATAGCCCGACGCCCCCGCGCCCTTGTGCAACGTGTTCGCTGGCCCCGGCGCGTGTTCCCGTTCCTTTCCGACACACAAGAAAACGCGGGGACAGCGGGGACAGCGCATGAATGACGGGCGGATTCTCGGCGATCGCGGAGCGTGCCAATGTCCGATCCACCGACCGGCGAGCTCCCGGGCCGTGAGCAGTAGCCGGAACCGCAACTACCGCCGATTGCTCCGAGCAACCGCAACGTCGGCGTTGCATCGAGTGCGCGCACCGTCCGCCGGCCCCCGGCGAGCTCTGCACCGCGCGACCCGCTGGAGGCCAAAGAGGTTTATCCTGCCGCGGATCGGGGGTTTTCGGAGCCCTGGAACGACACGAATAGGCAAGCAGGAGCACCAAGAAGCCGATGCGCAAACTCACCTTAGCCCAACTTGAGCGCCATCTCTTCGGCGCGGCGGACGTCCTGCGGGGCAAGATGGATGCCTCCGAGTTCAAGGAGTACATCTTCGGGATGCTGTTTCTGAAGCGGTGCTCGGACGTGTTCGAGGCCCGCCGTCAGGAGATCATCGCCGAGCAGCGTGCCAGGGGCCGCACCCAGGCGGAGGCCGAGCAGCGGGCGAACGCCAAGGGCTACTACCAGAACACCTTCTTCGTCCCCGAGCGGGCCCGCTGGGAGCACCTGCGCGATGAGCTGCACCACAACGTCGGCGACGGGCTCAACAAGGCCCTGGGTGCGCTGGAGGAGGAGAACACCGGCCTGGAGGGCGTGCTCCACCACATCGACTTCACCCGCACCCTGGGCAAGTCCAAGCTGCCCGACAAGAAGCTGCGCGAGCTGATCCAGCACTTCAACCGGTACCGCCTGCGCAACGAGGACTTCGAGTTCCCCGACCTGCTCGGTGCCGCCTACGAGTACCTGGTCGGCGAGTTCGCCGACTCCGCGGGCAAGAAGGGCGGCGAGTTCTACACCCCCCGGGCCGTGGTCCGCATGATGGTCCGCCTGGCCGACCCCAGGGAGGGCATGCGGGTCTATGACCCCTGCTCGGGCTCTGGCGGCATGCTGATCCTTTCCGCCGAGCATGTGCGCGAGCACGGCGGCAACCCGCGCAACCTCGGCCTCTACGGGCAGGAGGACAACGGCGGGGTCTGGTCCATCAGCAAGATGAACATGATCCTGCACGGCATCCCGGACGCAGACCTGCGCAACGGCGACACCCTGGCCGAGCCGCTGCACGTCGAGGGCGGGGAGCTGATGCGCTTCGACCGGGTCGTCACCAACCCGCCCTTCTCCCAGAACTACGCGGCGGACGGCATCCCCTTCCCGGAGCGCTTCCCCTACGGCTTCTGCCCGGAATCGGGCAAGAAGGCCGACCTGATGTTCGTCCAGCACATGCACTCGGTGCTCAGGCAAGCCGGTCACAATGGGGGCATGGTCTGCACCGTCATGCCCCACGGGGTGCTGTTCCGCGGCGGGGTGGAGCGCGACATCCGCAAGGGCTTCATACAGGACGACCTTCTCGACGCCGTCATCGGCCTGGCCCCGAACCTGTTCTACGGCACCGGCATCCCCGCTTGCGTGCTGGTGCTGCGGGCCAAGTGGGCGAAGCCCGCCGAGCGCCGGGGCAAGGTGCTCTTCATCAACGCCGACGCCGAGTACCGGGCAGGCCGGGCGCAAAACTACCTGGAGCCCGAGCACATCGAGAAGATCGTCAACGCCTACCAGCGGTTCACCGACATCCCATCCTTCGCCGCCGTGGTGCCACACGCCGAGCTGGCCGAGAACGACTACAACCTCAACATCCGCCGCTACTCCGACAACGCCCCGCCGCCAGAGCCCGAGGACGTGCGGGCCCACCTGCTGGGCGGGGTGCCCAAGGCGGAGGTGGAGGCCAAGGCCAACCTGTTCGCTGCCCACGGCTTCGACCCCATGCACCTGCTGGTGGAGCGGGACGAGCGCTACTACGACTTCCGGCCCGACCAGGATGGGAGCAGTCAGGGCGACGGGGACCTGAAGCAACGCATGGAGGCCGACGCCGGACTCCAGGACCGGGAGCTGACCCTCACTGCCGCCTTCGACACATGGTGGGCAGACCAGGAGGGCCGCATCGTCCAGCTCGCCGACCCTGGGGCTGGGACCCAGGCCCTGATGGCCCTGCGTGCCGAGTTGATGACCTCCTTCAAACATGCCCTGGTGCCCGTCGGCTTGCTGGACCGCTTCCAGATCGCCGGTGCGGTTGCGACCTGGTGGAACGATGCCGTCTACGACCTCAAGACCCTCATGGCCCGCGGCTTCGAGGGCGTGGTCGAGGGTTGGGCAACGACAATCGTCACCGCGCTGGAGGAAGGCGGCAAGGCCGATCCGCTCGACCACAAGCTGGTCAAAGCCCTGCTGCCGCAGTTCCTGGACGAGATCTCCGAGGTCGAGGGCCAGGTGGCGGAGCTGGACGGCACCGTCAAGGCGGCCACGGCCAAGGGCAACGACGAGGACGAGGAGGAAGGCGACGCCGAGGAGGCCCTCTCCGAGGCCGAGGTCAAGGCGCTGAAGCACAAGCTGTCGGCGGCCAAGACGAAGCTCAAGGCCGTGCAAAAGGGCTTCGTCGACCGCCTGGAAGACGCTCAGGCTGGGCTGGATGCCGATCAGGCGCAGGCGCTGGTGCTTGGCATCCTCAAGGGCGACTTGCGCCGGGAGCTGGACCGGCGGGTTGTCGCGCACCGGCAGGCCGTGGTGTCGGCAGTCGAGGGCTGGTGGACCAAGTATCGGGTGACGCTGCGGGACATCGAAGGGAAGCGGGATGCGGCGAAGGGGCGGCTGGATGGGTTCCTGAAGGAGTTGGGCTATGCAGGGTGACGCGTCGGCGTTCGGCACCGTATCCGTGGAGCAGCTCGCCCTGCAACATCGCGGCGCGATCAAGATCGGGCCATTCGGCAGCCAGCTCCGCAAGGTGGAGATGAAGGAGAAGGGTGTCAAAGTCTACGGACAGGAGAACATCATCCGCTCCGACTGGAGTTCAGGAGAGCGGCGAGTCAACAAGTCCAAGTTCGTGACCTTGTCCTCCTGCGAACTCAAGGCGGGCGACGTAGTGCTCACCATGATGGGCACGATAGGTCGTTGTGGAGTCTTCCCGGCGGATGCGGAGCCGGGAATCATGGACTCCCACCTCCTGCGGATACAACCAGACCCCTCCGTGATCGACCGGAGCTTCCTTGCGATGGTCCTCGGCGACGAGCGTGTAGTCGGCCGCCAAGTGGATCGACTAAGTCACGGCAGCATCATGGCCGGGCTCAGTTCAGCCATCGTTCGCCGGCTGAAGGTGCCGCTCCCACCCTTACCCGAACAACGCCGCATCGCCGAGATCCTCGACACCCTCGACGAGGCCATCCGCAAGACCGAGCAGGTCATCGCGAAGCTCCAGCAGATGAAGCAGGGGCTGCTCCACGACCTGCTGACCCGCGGCATCGACGACAACGGCGAGCTGCGCGACCCCGAGCGCCACCCGGAGCAGTTCAAGGACTCGCCGCTGGGGCGGATTCCGAGGGAGTGGGAGGTCCAGCGGCTCGGCGACGTTGTCCGCAGCAATGGGGGCCTAATCCAAACTGGCCCGTTCGGGAGTCAGCTTCATGCGCATGAATATGTCAGCAACGGTGTGCCCGTCATCATGCCGCAAGATATCCAAGGCGAACGCATCGATACAGCCATCATAGCGAGGATCACAGAGCGCAAGGCGCATGAGCTGAGCCGGCACCGCGTCCAAGTCAACGACGCTGTCTTCTCGCGCCGGGGTGATCTGAGCCGATGTGTGGCGATCGAAGAGAACGAAATTGGATGGCTGTGTGGAACGGGCAGCCTGCTGGTCCGGCTGCCCGCATCCGCCGTCTCTTCGGCGTGGCTCGCGTCCGTCTATCGGCACGACCTTGGACAACGGCAAATTCTGGCTCAAGCCGTTGGGTCTACGATGGTCAACCTCAACGGGAAGATCCTCGCGAGCCTACTGGTGCCCATCCCGCCTCCCGATGAGCAGAGAAACTGCACCAAGCAGGTAGGGGCTGTGCGGAGCAGGCTTGCGATTGAGCTTAGCGAGATGGACAAGCTCCGCACCCTCAAACACGGCCTCATGGACGACCTCCTCACCGGCCGCGTCCGCGTCTCCGTCCCCGAGGAAGCCGCCGCATGAGCAGCCACCCCAAGGAACGGCTCAAGGTCATCGACGGCCGGGCCCGCACCGCCCGGGAGCTGCCCGCCGGCTCGGGTAACGTCCGAAGCGGTAGGAACAAAGCTCAACCGGCGTACCGGGCATGACCAAATGATCTGGATACTGCGAATCAAGCTCTTGTTTGGGCGCGGGGCGAAACAGGATTGGGCCGCGACCATCGCGCTCGACGCCGCATCGACCCTGGAGGACCTGCACCACATCATCCAGCAGGCTGTCGATTTCGATAACGATCACCTGTACGGCTTCTATGTGGCCCGGACGCCTTGGAGCCGGGACCGCGTTCGCTACGAGGACGAGGACGAGGATGGCCGGGAGAGCGACGCACTGTTTACAACGACCCTGGAAAGTCTGTTCCCGCTGCCGAAGGATCGAAGGCTGTTCTACCTGTTCGATTACGGTGACAACTGGATCTTCCAGATCTCCCCGACCAGGAAGAAACCGTTCGAGGTGGAGCCCGGCATCGATTACCCGTGCCTGATCAGTGAGAGCGGCGAGAAGCCGCCCCAGTATCCCGAACCCAATTTCACTATCCAATTCAATCTGGATGAACCGAATGACCAGCGCCCTCATCATTCCCGATTGGAGCATCCACGGTACCCTGCCGCCGATCCGTCCGGGCACCGACGCGACCTCGGAGGACCGCTCGCCCTATCCTGCCTCACCGCTCGATCTCTGCGTGCGCCTAGGCCACACACGCGAGCGGCGCTCTATTCTGCGTGGTCTGTTCGACCTGCGCGCGGAGTTGTGCACAGCCGGCCTGGCGGACGGATTCCAGTGGATCGACGGCAGCTTCGCCGAGGACTGCGAGGTCACACGGGGCCGACCGCCTGGTGACATCGACGTGGTTACCTTCGTCCCTTTGGGCGACTCGATGAGGCAGCGACAATTACTCGCCTCACATCGGGTCCTATTTGTCGCGCAGGAGGCAAAGGCCCGGTTCCAAGTCGACCACTACCTCGTCGCGACCGATCGTCCATTCGATGCCGGACAAGCCCGTTGGGTGGCGTACTGGTACTCCATGTGGAGCCACCGACGCGACGACGAGCGATGGAAGGGCTTTGTCGAGCTTTCTCTGTCGGACGACGATGGGGACGCGGCTGCATGGCTCGGTCGGCAAGACATCCACGGGGCTACCGGGGGAGGCGAACGATGAGCAGTAAAGAACGCGATTTCGTGCGCTCCGAGGTCACGACCCTCGAAGGGCTGTTGAACGGCATGCCGGAGGACCGCCTCATCGAGCGGATCGGGATCGAAGAGCGCCTGAGGCAAGCCCGCGAGCGGCTTGCGGAGCTTGAGGCCGGTCCCTTCGCCCAGTCCCTACCCATCACATTTCGCGGGGCGCCGGTGGAGGGTGTGCGGTCGATCGATGCCGGATTCGCCTCGATAGCGCTGAGGGCCTTCATCGAGGCAACCGATACCGTTGCTGCCAGCTTGACCTCCGACGGGCTCAAGGGCCGAGGGCGACTACCGGGGGCGAGTCGTTCTTTACGAATTGTAGACACCGCGCGGGGTTCTTTCGGTTTCGAGCTTGAGCTGCCGCCGCCGGTCGGCAACACGGCTCGGATGCCGCCTGATGGCCTCGGCGAGGAGCCTGACCCCTACGCCTCGGCGATCGCAACCACGTTCAAGCTGATCGCCGATGCCGCCTCGTCGGACGAAGAAGGGATGTCGGACCTGATCGCCGAGATTCATCCACGTGCCGCCGCCAAAGTCCACGCCTTCGCCAAGGTGTTGTCCGATGCCGGAGCCGGATTCGCCGCCGAATTCGAGGGCACGCGGGTCCGGCTAAACGAGGGAGCGGAGGTACAGCGTGTCCTCGATGCGTTGAGGGCCGAGGACATCACGGAGCGGACTGAAGAGCTAAACGGCAATGCTGCGCCGCGAATACCAAAGACGAGCACGCCCGAGGACATCACGGAGCGGACTGAAGAGCTAAACGGGGTTCTGCTGGGCATCCTGCCCGAGTCGCGCGGCTTCGAGTGCCAGGTTGCGGACGGGCGGGTCATTTCGGGAAAGGTGGATCGGGCCTTGCCCGACATCGCTAGCTTCAAAACGACATGGGAAAACAAAGAGGCCCTGCTGAGTTTTCGGGTCGTATCGGTGCGGGCGAATCAGCGCTTCATCCTGACGGCGGCAGGTGAGCCGAGGCAATGAGATGACCATCGGCCCCGAATTCACCGAGGTCGAGCAGCCCTTCATCGACCAGCTCAGCCTGATGGGCTGGTCCCACACCCTCGGAAGCCTCGATGACCCGGGCGTGACAGGTCGGGAGAGCTTCCGCGAGGTCCTGCTCCTCAACGACCTGAAGGACGCCCTGTACCGGATCAACCTGGACCCCGACGGTAAGCCCTGGCTCGATGAGGGCCGCATCATGCAGGCCGTGAACGCCCTGCAGCGCCTCGGCACCGCCAAGCTGCTGGAGGCCAACCAGGCGGCCACCGAGCTGCTGATCAAGGGCACGGTGGTCGATGGCGTCGAGGGCTGGGACCAGAGCCGTGGGCGCACGGTCCACTTCATCGACTGGGACAACGCGGAGAACAACCGCTTCCGGGCCATCAACCAGTTCCAGGTCGCCTGCCCGGCGGGGCAGGCCGACAAGCACATCCGCCCCGACATCGTGCTCTTCGTCAACGGCATTCCGCTGGTGGTGGTGGAGTGCAAGAGCCCCTATGCCGCTACGCCGCTGGAGGACGCGGTCAACCAGCTCCAGCGCTACGCCAACCGCCGCAAGGCCCTCGGCGTGGTGGACTTCAACGAGGGCAACGAGCAGCTCTTCCACTACGCCCAGTTCGTCGTCGCCACCTGCGGCGAGCAGGCACGGGCGGGCACCTTCTCGTCCCTGGCGGTCCATTTTCTGGAGTGGAAGGACACCAGCCCCACGCCCATGGCCGAGGTGGCGGACGAGCTGGGCAAGGCCGGTGCGGCACTTACCAGTCAGGAAAAATTGGTGGCGGGGATGCTGCGGCCCACCCACCTGCTCGACATCGTGCGCCACTTCACCCTGTTCATGGAGTTGGGCGGACGCACGGTGAAGGTGGTCGGCCGCTACCAGCAGTTCCGGGCCGTGCAGTTGGCCATCCAGCGCATGCTCACGGGCAAGACGCGCGCCCAGGACGGGGAGCAGGACCGCCGCGGCGGCATCATCTGGCACACCCAGGGGAGCGGGAAGAGCCTCACCATGGTGTTCCTGATCCGCAAGATGCGTTCGGACCCGACGTTGCGCCGCTTCAAGGTGGTGGTGGTCACCGATCGGCGGGACCTGCAGAAGCAGCTCTCCGACACCGCCGCCCTGACCGACGAGGTGCTGACCATCATCAAACCGGAACAGCAGGGCCCCAGGACGGTGTCATCCTACGAGGTCCTACAGGCGACGCTACGGCGCAAGGGCAAGGACCTTGTCTTCGCCATGATCCAGAAGTATCGCGGCGAGTTGCTCGACGCGGGCGCGCCGGGCGACGAAACCGAGGCTGACGAGGACGAGGAGGACACGGAGCGGCTGCCGACCAAGACCAAGCCGCTGCCGGAGCTGAACACCGACGAGGACATCCTGGTGCTGGTGGACGAGGCCCACCGCAGCCACACCAATACCGCCCACGCCAACCTCATGCGGGCCTTGCCCAACTGCGTGCGGATCGGCTTCACCGGCACGCCGATCATCATGCGGGCCAAGGGTCAGACGGCGCGGATCTTCGGCGACTTCATCGACCGCTACACGCTGCGCGAGTCAGAGGCCGACGGGGCGACGGTGCCCATTCTCTACGAGGGCCGCACCACCGGGGCCGCGGTGGAGGACGGCCGGGCGTTGGACGATGTGTTCGAGGACATGCTGGTCGGACGCACGCCCGAGGAGCTGGAGGCGATCAAGCAGAAGTACGCGACCAAGGGCCACGTCATGGAGGCCGAGCGGCTCATCGCCGCCAAGGCCCGCAACATGCTGCGCCACTATGTGGAGCACATCCTGCCCAACGGTTTCAAGGCCCAGGTGGTGGCGGTCAGTCGGCGGGCGACCATCCGCTACTACGATGCGTTCAGGCAGGCCCGGGACGAGCTGGTCGCAGAGCTGGAGGGACTGCACCCCAACCTGCTCGACCTGGACGACGACGCGGTCAACCTGCTCGCCCCGGAGAAGGCGTTCCTGATCCGGGCCCACCGCTTCCTGCCGACCATCCAGGCCCTGGAGTTCGCCCCGGTGGTCTCCAGCGAGCACAACGACTCGGTGGATCCGCAAGGCGAATGGTCGACTCGCGCCAAGATCGACACCCGTATCGCCCGCTTCAAGAAGCCGCTGTTCGCCGACGGGCCCAACACCCTGGGACCTGATCCATTGGGTGGGGACAAGGCAGACCCGCTGGCCTTTCTGATCGTCAAGTCGATGCTGCTCACGGGCTTCGACGCCCCGGTGGAGCAGGTGATGTACCTCGACCGTCACATCAAGGAGGCGGAGCTGCTCCAGGCCATCGCCCGGGTGAACCGCACCTATGCCCGCGGCGGGGTCGAGAAGGGCTTCGGCATCGTGGTGGACTACTACGGGGTGGCCCGGCACCTGAAGGAGGCCCTGCAGGCATACAGCGCCGAGGACGTGGAGGGGGCGCTGGAGAGCCTGAAGGACGAGATCCCCAAGCTGCGGGATCAACACCGCCGGGTCGTGGATCTGTTCACCTCACGGAACGCCGACATCGCCGACACCGAGGCCTGCGTCCAGCTCCTTAAGGACGAGAAGCTGCGGGCCGAGTTCCACGTCAAGCTCAAGGCCTTCCTGGCGACCCTGGACCTGGTGCTCCCACGGCCCGAGGGGCTGCCCTTCGTCAACGATGCCAAGACCCTCGCCCACATCCAGGCCAAGGCCCGCAACCGCTACCGGAGCAGCGAACGGCTGATCGGCAAGGAGGTGGGCGAGAAGGTCCGCAAGCTGATCGACGACCACATCATCTCCTTAGGGGTAGACCCCAGGATACCGCCCATCGAGATCACCTCGGCCCAGTTCGAGAAGCACGTCGAGCGGGAGCGCTCACCGCGGGCGAAGGCCAGCGAAATGGAGCACGCCCTGCGCTACCACATCCGCAAGCATCTGGATGAGGACCCCACGCATTACCAGAAGCTGTCCGAGCGGCTGAAGGGCATCCTAAAGGAGTTCGAGGGCCGCTGGCACGAGCTGGCCGAGGCGCTCAAGAAGCTGGTCCAGGAGGCCGCGCAGGGCCGCCAGCGCGATGAGAACACCGGTCTCGATCCCGAAACCCAAGTCTTCCTCGACTTGCTGCTTGGGGAGTCGGTTAGAGACGCGGCGGGGGAAGCCGAGGCCACAGCCCGGCTCCGCGAGGTGGTCGTCGACCTGGTCGATCACATCCGCCAGGAGATCGCGCTGGTCGGCTTCTGGCAGCGGGCCCAGGCTCGGGAGGGGCTGCGGGGCTGGATCTTCCAGACCCTGGACGACGCCGACGTGCTGCCCTTCGGGCGGTTGGACGCGGTGGCGGACAAGCTGATGGAGCTGGCGAAGGCCAACCATCACCGGCTGGTGGGATGATGGAAGCGCTGACCGAGCTTCTGGCCGTCGACGACCTGACCTTCGAGGTCCGGCGCAGCCCGCGGCGCAAGACCTTGGAGATCACCCTGGACCGTGGCGGCGAGCTGATCATTTCGGCCCCGCCAGAGACCGATGAGGCACTGCTCACCGACTTCGTGCGCGAGAAGCGGCTCTGGCTTTACACCAAGATCGCCGAGAAGGAGGCCCGCCATCAGACGCTGGATGCCAAGGAGTTCGTCAGTGGTGAGGGCTTCCCCTACCTGGGCCGGAGCTACCGGTTGCTGCTCGTCGACGAGCAGGAGGCGCCGCTCAAGCTGGAGGCGGGCCGGTTCAATCTGTTGCGGTCCCTGGCCGCCGATGGCCGCAAGCAGTTCGTGCGCTGGTACACCCGGCGCGCCAGGCGCTGGCTGCAACGGCGGGTGAAGGCCTGGGCCACCCGCATGGGCGTCGCGCCAAAGGGCGTCGGGGTGCGCGACCTGGGCTTCCGCTGGGGCTCATGCGGTCCGGCAGGGAATGTCAATTTCCACTGGGCCACGATTCTGCTGCCCGCCAGCATCGTGGACTACGTCATCGTCCACGAGCTGGCCCACCTCATCGAGCCGAACCACACGCCGGAGTTCTGGCTGCGGGTGGGGCGGGCACTGCCGGAGTACGAGCAGCGAAAGAACTGGCTAGCCGAGCACGGCGGGCGGCATGTGGTGCTCTGAACAGTTGGAGCAGGACTGCTCGTGACACCGCGAGAGCGCAAGTGCCAAGATGTGGGTGCTGATCACGACCGTGGTGATTCAGCAAATGCTCGGCACCGATCCGGCGCTTCGAGGCTGCGGGTCCTTCCGGAGCGCCGCCCGAGCGGTGCGCCGAGCCGCAGAATTTGTCTAGCTAACGATTGAAAACTTTGATTGATTCAAGCTTCAAAGAATTTTTCACAAACACAATAGGCCACGCCACATGCCTCTCTCGCATCGCGAACATCATCGCACCGACCGCATCGGCTGGCTGCGCGCCGCAGTGCTCGGGGCGAACGACGGGATCGTCTCGACCGCGAGCCTGCTACTGGGCGTAGCCGCAGCGAACGCCGCCCGTGGGGACGTGCTGGTGGCGGGGGTTGCCGGCCTGGTCGCGGGCGCCATGTCGATGGCCGCCGGCGAATATGTTTCAGTGCAGTCGCAGGCCGATACGGAATCGGCGGATCTCGAACGCGAGCGCAGCGAGCTGGCTACCGATGCAGAAGCCGAGCATCTTGAGCTGGCCGGCATCTACGTCAGACGCGGGCTCGACCCGACACTGGCCGACCAGGTTGCCACGCAACTGATGGCTCACGATGCGCTGGACGCGCATGCACGCGATGAGCTCGGCATTTCCGAGACCTTGAGCGCGCGACCAGTGCAGGCGGCACTGGCGTCGGCAGCGAGCTTCACGGCCGGCGCGGCGCTACCGCTTTTGGTCGTGCTGTTGGCACCACTGAATGCACTGATCCCGGGGGTCGCAGTGAGCTCACTCGTGTTTCTCGCCGTGCTCGGCGCGGTGGCCGCATGGACGGGCGGTGCGCCGGCGGCCCTGGGGGCATGGCGCGTCACGTTCTGGGGTGCACTGGCAATGGCCATCACCGCCGGCGTTGGTGCACTCTTCGGGGCGGCGGTGAGTTGAGGTATGCGTATTCGGATGACGGTGTGCTTCCAGATCGACCGCGGCTTTTGGCCGCACAGCGCCCCGTAGGTGCCCCGTGGCCGGGTCTCAGTCCTCGGGCGGTCACTCACCGACCCACTGCTGACGCTCAGTCCACAGACCTGAGCGGCGGGTTTGGACGCATAGCGGTCAGCAATCGGCGGCGTAAGTGGCCAGGCGGCCCAGCAGAAAGCGGACATTAATCCGAGGATGGAGGCGAGGCCTGCCGTGCCCTCGCGCGGGGCGAAGCTATCTGCGCCTGGAGGGACCGGGCCCGGCCAATTTCCGACATCGCCGATGCCCTGAGGCAGCCGTTGTAGTACTATTTTCCGAACGGCGGTTGTGCGACGGGAGGTAAGGCCGGCGTCTCCTGAGGGCGGGGTCGTCCAAGAGTTGATCTGCAACCGCAGCAGTGTAATCTTCCGTTGAAGCCCTAACTTCATCGGTTTTTAAAATTATCTAGGTTCCTCGAACAACATGTCAGGAAACCCATCGGACTGGAATATCGTAATTTTAGGTGCATGGAATACCGCAATCCTGACGCCAGCAGGAATCGCACGGCGTCTTCTTCAACTCCCGCCGGAAACCCCTCTTGAAGTGCAGGTGCCTATAAACGAGCTAGGACCAATCAAAGTCCGCTACGAAGGTATTATTATAGAACCGTCTTCTAGCCGACTAGTAATACAGCCTGCACAATCAACGGAAGAATCGCTCGGCAAAGCAGTTGAGATAGCTCAACGCGCCCTAAATGGATTGCCGGAAACTCCGTTTTCTGCAGGAGGACTTAACATTCGCTTCCTGTTCGAGAGCGCACCGGACTCGTTGATCGATGCAGGAACTTCATCTATTGATGACATCCTATCCGATAATGGATTAACTACAGTCGAGAAAAAGTTTAACCGAATGATTCGGTGGGAGCAGGGCGTATTAAATCTCGATGTCCAAGAGCGCGAAGATTCTTCCGCGCTCGTCGTTTTCAATTTCCATTATCAATCAACTTCTAGTGATGAGCTTAGCGATTGGTTTTCGAAATTCAAAGAAATGATTAGGCAAAGTAACGACTTGATATCACTAATTGCGAAAGGGGATTGAACGAATGACAACAACAGAAGACCTACTCCACCCAGGCTGTGGAACCCTACAGGGTCCAGAAGCGGAAAAGAGATATTCGAAAGCAGACACATTCGAGCGCGCAGAGGCAATCGACACCACGGCGTTGCTAATAAAAACATTTGTCGTGCTGTCTTCTGTCGGGAAAGACGTCGTGTCGGTCCGTACTGTCCCGACGCCAGACAGATCTCAATTTTTCGAAAACTCTACCTCATAGTGGCTGCGCGTGCATTGGACATACACTGCGAGGGGGCCGGATGACCACCTAGAGCAAGGCGATTTCCTTGTTCTTACGGACGGGTTGCGGTCGGTCCTGGACGAAGTTCACCCCCATTTTTGCGGTTCGAAGTACATCGGCTTTACTGTTGCGACACAGTCGTGCGATCTCGTCAGACGCAGAGGGAATAGGCCTAAGGCGCAGTATATTAATATCGCATCTGTACGTTCCCTCAAGGAAGTTGCGCCACGCCTATTATCGCACTTCGCTACCGCCGTTGCTGAGGGCGTTTTCTTTCAGAGCGGGAAACAGTCTGCAAAAGATTTTCTTACTCGGCTTTTCAATCAAAACGAGCAATCCCTCGGTCTTTTTTATTTTCATCCGGATGCGGATATTGGGCTCGGGGAACGTTCGGTGGCGTTTCTTCGAGTAGCTATTGCGCTTCGCGCGGAACATTACGATGTGCTCCTTCAGGCCCGAAGAGGCGGGTTGAAGCCTGCATTTCAGGCAAAATTTGGTTGGTTAGTGGGAAACTTATACTCTCGGGCTGCAACTCCTGATTGGAGTGATCAAGAAGAGGGAGATAAGCAACTTGAGAGCCTTGTCAGCGATTACCTAGAAGAACAGTTGCTCGGCTTTGGGCCGATCTGGATAGAGGATGAGTTGGTGGCGGCTGGCCGCAAAGCCGACGTCTCGTTTCACGACCGGAATCCAAGCGACCTGAAGAATGAGCTTGAGCAATATCGTCCTGAGCCACCGCTAACGAGGTTGGTTACAGAGGTTGAGAAGCAGGCGAAAAATTCCCTTACTATCCACGAACCCGAAGTGACCGCGCTTAAAAGCTTGTACGCTGATGCGACGCAAAAAATCGTCTCGTTCCTGGCTAGTTCTTTTCCCCAAGAGCGAGGTGCTCGCGTGCCGGACCAGACGCAGCCCGAGGAGTTTGGTCAACGAGAGATTATGGACATAATGCAGCAATTAGAAGGCGAGTCTGTCGAAAAATTCCGGGAACTTATGGATTCTGGGATTGTTAAGCTTGCAAATCGGCTTCGGAATAACGGACGAGTGAAGAAGCTCGTAAGGTAGGCCCGGTTTTCCAGTCGTGCTCAAGACCCCCGTTTTCACGGACTTCTCCTCCCGTCCGAGTGAACAGCTTTCTGATATTGTCGATAGCCGACTCGTTTAGTTTCGGAATGGGTCGGAAACAGCCGTTGCCGTCCAGTTCCCCGCGAGGAAAGGAAAAAACCTGACAGCGTAGACAAGTGCTTGGTGTATGACTGCTTTGGGTCGGGGAACAGCCTGTTGTCCCAGCCGGAATTTCTGGAGCACCACAGGGTGAAACCGTCTGCGGGAGATGGCCGCGCAACGTCCGCTTTCTGGAACCTCTTCCGAACTGTCGCTTCGGCGGTCAGTGACCGCATAGCGCGTAAACCGGTCGCCGCACCCTCACGGCTGGGCGTCCGCAGTTGGCCGGTCAGCCCCCCTCGCAGACAACGTTCGCGAACACCCGGACTGGCGATGCCTATTGCAACCGATGGCGGATGCACTGGCGTCGCTGGCGAGCTATCCGGGCAGCGCCACCGTCAAACCGTCACGTGAGAACGCGATCCGTCGATGCTGGCCAAGGTTGCCTAGCACAACCGGATTCGCCGCGGTCGAGAGTGCCGGTTGGGCTCCAGCTCGAGCTGCGGCACCGCGCAAGCGCTTCGAGATCGTGTCCTAACAGGACATCCTGTTACCTAAGGCGTTACCTAACTCGGTAACTCTGCAAAAAACACTCGCCAGTATGCGTGTATCCTATTGATTTTATCGGAGCTGGCGGACGGATTCGAACCGACGACCTGCTGATTACAAATCAGCTGCTCTACCAACTGAGCTACGCCAGCGGGGGATTTCCCGGTTGGGGGAAGGCACTGGATTCTAGCGCCTGGCGGCAACCGCGCCAATGGCGGATCCACTGCCCTCGGCGGCTACCACAAAGCCGCAGTTGTTTACGGCCGCGGCAGCGGGAACTATTCTTGCTCCGTTTCGAAAATCCGTTCGGAAACCCTGCTCCCGACGCCCGACTCGCATCCGCCCCCGTTGGAGCGAGCGCCGCCCGAATAATCCAACCGATACCCCGAGGAGACCCATCAGATGCAGCGATCCCTGAACATCAACCCGATCAAGTGCACCGGCTGTTTGCAGTGCGAGATGGCCTGCTCCTTCGAAAAGGAGGGCGTCTTCAATCCCGCCAAGTCGCGTATCCGGGTGTTTACCTTCCACGACCAGGGGCGGTTCGTGCCCTATACCTGCACCCAGTGCGCCGATGCTTGGTGCCTGCAGGCCTGCCCGGTCGACGCTATCGTGCTGAATTCATTGACCGGATCGAAGGACGTAATCGAGGACCGTTGTGTCGGCTGCAAGGTCTGCACGATCGCCTGCCCGTTCGGCACGGTGAACTACAACCAGACCAGCGGCAAGGTCATCAAGTGCGACCTGTGCGGCGGCGACCCCGCCTGCGCGAAGGCCTGCCCGACCGCCGCCATCACCTACGTCGATGCCGATCAGACCGGCCTCGAGCGCATGCAGGGCTGGGCGGCAAGAAGCCTGGCGGGGGCCGCCGCAACCGTCTGAGCGACCAAACGCCCGGCGTCGCTGCGGCTCGATGCGGCATTGGCGCACCTAAACGCTGACAGATTGTTCCGCGGATGGCACACCCTCCGCGCACTGAAAGAGGATTCACACCATGTCTTGGACCGGAAAGATCCTGCGCGTCAACCTGACGAACGGCACTGTAAAGGCCGAGCCCCTGAACAAGGAGTGGGCGCACCTGTACCTGGGGCAGCGCGGACTCGCGACCAAGTATTTGGTCGAGGAGATCGACCCGAAATGCGACGCACTCGGCCCCGACAACAAGCTGATCATGACCACCGGACCGCTGACCGGCACCATGGCGGCCACCGGCGGACGCTATTCGGTGGTGACCAAAAGCCCGCTGACCGGCTGTGTCGCCTGCTCGAATTCCGGCGGCTTCATCGGCGCCGAGATGAAGAACGCGGGCTGGGACATGATGATCTTCGAGGGCAAGTCCCCGCACCCGGTCTATCTCTACGTGGAGAACGACAAGGCGGAGCTGCTGAGCGCCGCCGACATCTGGGGGACCTCCGTGTGGCACGCGGATGAATGGCTGCACACCCGCCACCAAGACCCGCTGCTGCGCATCTCCGCGGTCGGCCGCTCCGCCGAGCAGGGCTGCCTGTACGCGGCGGTGGTCAACGATCTGCACCGCGCGGCCGGACGCTCCGGGGTCGGCACCGTGATGGCCTCGAAGAACCTCAAGGCGGTGGCGGTACGCGGCACGCTGGGCGTCGGCAACATCAAGGACCCCATGCGCTTCATGCAGGCCGTCAACGCCGGCAAGAAGGTGCTGGCGGACAACGCGGTCACCGGCCAGGGCCTACCCAAGTACGGCACCCAGGTGTTGATGAACGTGATCAACGGCATCGGCGCGCTGCCCACCAACAACATGCGCGCGGTGCAGTTCGACGGTGCCGCGGACATCTCCGGCGAGGCGATGCACGAGCCGCGCAAGAGCGACGGCAAGCCGAACCTCACCACCAACGCCGCCTGCTTCGGCTGCACCATCGCCTGCGGACGCATCTCGACGGTGGATCGGGGGCACTTCAGCGTCGAGACCAAGCCGCAGTATTGGGGCAACTCCGGCGGTCTGGAGTACGAGGCGGCATGGGCCCTGGGGGCGGACACGGGGATCGACGATCTCGACGCTCTGACCTACGCCAACTTCCTGTGCAACGAGGACGGTTTCGACCCCATCACCTTCGGCGCCACGGTGGCCGCGGCGATGGAGCTCTACGACATCGGGGCGATCACCAAGGAGCAGACCGGCGGCTTGGACTTCAGCTTCGGCAACGCCCGTGCGCTGGCCGAGGCGGCGCAACTGGTCGCCACCGGCGAGGGCTTCGGAAAGGACCTCGGGCTCGGCTCGAAGCGCCTGTGCGAGAAGTACGGCCACCCGGAGCTCTCCATGACGGTCAAGGGCCAGGAGTTCCCGGCCTACGATCCGCGCGGCATCCAGGGCATGGGCCTGGCCTACGCCACCTCCAACCGCGGCGCCTGCCATCTGCGCGGCTACACGGTCGCCTCGGAGGTCTTGGGTATCCCGGAGAAGACCGATCCGCTGGTCACCGAGGGCAAGGCCGGTCTGGTCAAGGCCTTCCAGGACGCGACCGCGGCGGTCGACTCTTCGGGTCTGTGCGTCTTCACCACCTTCGCCTGGTCGCTGGCGGATATCGCCCCGCAGGTCGATGCCGCCTGTGAAGGCGAGTGGAGCATCGACTACCTGCTCGAGGTCGGTGAGCGGGTGTGGAACCTGGAGCGCGACTTCAACCTCAAGGCCGGCATCACCGCGGCCGACGACACGCTGCCGGAGCGTCTGCTGAAGGAGGCCGCGAAGACCGGTCCGGCAGCCGGTCGGGTCAACGAGCTGGACAAGATGCTGCCGGAGTACTACGAGCTGCGCGGTTGGGGCACGGACGGCGGGCCCACGGCCGAGACCCGCGGGCGGCTGGGTCTGACCGCCTAGGCACGCGGCGGCTAGCCCTAGCGCCGACTAAAGCTCGGTGCGGCCCGTCCGAATGGAAAACGCCGCGCGGTGTCTGCAACGCACCGCGCGGCGCGTCGTTCGGCCCCGGCGCTCCCGTCTGGCCCCCGTTCTCGGGGTAGACGCACACAACAAGACCCGCGGAGGACCCTATGCAACATGTCGTCATCGGCGCCGGCCCGGCCGGCGTCACCGCCTGCGAGACCCTGCGCAAGCTCCAGCCCGACGCCGCCGTCACGCTGATCGGGGATGAGCCCGAGCCGCCCTACTCCCGCATGGCCATCCCCTATTACCTGATCGACAAGATCGGCGAGCAGGGCACGCACCTCAAGGCCGATCCCGGCTTCTACGAGCGCCAGCGTATCGAGGTCAAACGGGCGCGAGTCGACCGCGTCGACGCACCCGGGCACACGTTGCACCTGGATACGGGTGACACCCTGGGCTACGACCGACTGCTGATCGCGACTGGATCGAGCCCGATGCTGCCGCCGGTTCCGGGCATCGAATCGGACGGCGTCATGGCCTGCTGGACCCTGGCCGATGCACGCGTGATCCACCAACACGCGCGCCCCGGCAGCAAGGTGGTGCTGCTCGGCGCGGGCTTCATCGGCTGCATCGTCCTGGAGGCGCTGGCGGAGAGCGGCGTCGACCTGACGGTGGTGGAGCCCATGGACCGCATGGTGCCGCGGATGATGAACCAGACCGCCGGCGGGTTGTTGAAGCGTTGGTGCGAGGAAAAGGGCGTAAAGGTCCTGACCGGCGCCAAGGCGGTCGCGGTGCAACCGGGCAGCCCCGCGCGCGGGCCCGGCTTTTTCGGGTCGTTGCTGGGCCGCGATCAGGGGAGCCCGCGCGGGCCGCTGACCGTGGACCTGGACAACGGCCAGAGCCTGCAGGCCGATCTGGTCATCCGCGCCACCGGGGTGCGACCCAATGTCGATTTTCTGGAGGGCTCCGGGATAGACGTGGATCAGGGCGTGCTGGTCACCGAGTGTCTGATGGCCAGCGCCGACGACGTGTTCGCGGCCGGCGACGTGTGTCAGGGCATGGACCTCTCCACCGGACAATTCCATATCCAGGCGATCCAGCCCACCGCCGTGGAGCATGGCAATATCGCGGCCCACAACATGACCGCCGCCTGCCGTATCCCCCACAGCGGCAATCTGAACATGAACGTGCTCGACACCCTGGGGCTGATCTCCATCTCCTTCGGGCTGTGGCACGGGGTCGACGGCGGCGACCAGTCGGAGCTGCTCGACGCGGACCGCTTCCGCTACCTGAATCTCCAGTTCAAGGGCGACCGGCTGATCGGCGCCAGCGCGCTCGGACTCACCGACCATGTGGGCGTGCTGCGCGGTCTGATCCAGACCAAGGCCGGACTCGGCATCTGGAAGGAGCGCCTGATGCGCGACCCGACACGGCTGATGGAGGCGTACCTGGCGAGCGCGCAAGCGGCGGCTTAAGGACTAGCGGTTGCAGAGGACGGCCGAAGGTTAACGGCGACAAGTCGGCGGCTGGCAACCACGTCCGAACCGCTCAGTGCCGCGCGCCCGCACCGGCGGTCAATCGCGCCAGCAGCATCGC
>JBGSTR010000099.1:0-6797 GCA_041736365.1 Chromatiaceae bacterium
AGCGCAGCATCGGAAGCGGCGTGCTGTTATCGACACTGCACGGCGCCAAGGGCCTGGAGTTTCCGCATGTGCTGATCGTCGATGGCGGCTGGGGGCGCAACCCGGCAGACGAAGACGAACGCCGCCTCTGCTACGTCGGCATGACCCGCGCCCGAGAGACGCTGACGCTCTTGGAACTGGCCGCTGGCAACCATCCCCACCTGCCGCTGCTCAACGGCGACTGGCTGTTGCGTGCGGAGCCAGCGGTCGAACCCTCACCGCCCGAGATCCTCGCCCGCCGCTACACGCGCCTGACCCCGGCCGATCTCGATCTCGGCTACGCCGGTCGTCAGGCGCCGGATGCGCCGATTCATCGCCAACTCACCGCGCTGAACAGCGGCGACGCGCTGACCCCGCGAAACGACGGCGAGCAGTTCGCGCTGATCGACTCCGAGGGCGCTCAGGTCGCGCGCCTGTCAAAGCGCGCCGCATCGGTCTGGTGTCCACGCGTCGAGCTGATCGAAGCGATCCGCGTCGAAGCACTCATGCGCCGCGAACGCGCACAGGACACGGAAGCCTTCGCCGCCCGCGGCCGCTGCGAGCACTGGGAGGTGCCGCTGGTGGAGATTCGCTGGCGCTCGCGCTGATCCGGACTCGACGGCCGAACTTCGGTCGACCCCGATCTCTGCAATGCTGTATTGCAGAACCTGACAACAGTTCGGTGCGCCGGCGCTTCGCGAACGTTCAGCGTTCAGCTGCAAACGGCGCGGCTTATGCCTCAGTTGCGGGGCACGGCGCATGGCCGAGAGCGCGGCGCTCTTGGTCGACGAGATGTTTCCCGAGCAGCCGGTGCGCCAATGGGTACTGAGCTTTCCGTATTCGTTACGGTTCCTGTTCGCCAGCCGCCCGGCGATCATGGGCCAGGTGCTCGGCATCGACTATCGCGTCATCGCCGGGCACCTGATCAAGAAGGCCGGGTTCACGTGCAAGAAGGCGCGCACCGGCGCGGTGGCGCTGATCCAGCGCTTCGGCAGTGCGCTCCACCTCCACACGCTGTTCCCGGATGGGGTCTATGTCATTGGGGTTCGTGGAGCGGTCGAGCGGCTTCGTTGGGGGAGGGCGCCGACCACCGCCGAGCTCACCGAATCGACGCACACCCTCGCCCGGCGGGTCGGGGGCGTACTGCAGCGGCAGGCACTGCTTGAGTGCGATCGCGGTCAGAGCTTCCTGGACACGGTGGTGGGTTTGGTGGGTTTTGGTGGGATCATTTTGAAGATCGGACGCAAGCGCCCGGCGGGTCGCGCCTTGCTGAGGGTTGTTGCTTGCGAGTGCGCCATAAGTGCGCCTTGAGAAAGGAAAGAGCCTACCGGTTGCGGTAAGCCCTTGTTTTTGTGGTGCGCCCTGTTGGGTTCGAACCAACGACCACCTGATTAAAAGTCTGGGCTATCAAGAGATGATCTAACCGAAACAATAGCTTAGATCGCTCGCGCAACCTGAAGTCCGGCACAGTACAGCCACAAACAACCCTGCTTGAATCCAGCACCCGCACATTTTCCGGCACACCTGGCACACAATGTTTTGGAGCGAAAACCATGTTGTTAAGAATCTGGTCTGGATGACAAGGCAATCCAACAAGCCTTGTGCGTTCGGATGATGGAGGTGCCCGGTGTTTTTCCAGCGTGCCCCCGTCCAACGTGTCTCCAGCGGACTGAAAAGGGCATATGGTGACCTCGTTGCGGCAAGATCGGGTCACGCGACCTTGTGGGCCCGCAGCGCCAACAGTACGGCCAGGTATCCCTCCTTGGAGACCGGCGCCGCCGGCGTAAGGGAACGCAAGGCACTCCACTCGGCGGGCTGGATGTCGAGGGAGTCGGCAAGCGCCCGGTCGGCCGCGAGGGCGACCAGGCCGGCAGCGGCGCTGGCGTCCGCCAGGATGTGCTTGGGTCCGATCTCGGCAGGCGCCTCGGTGGGCTGGTCATACCCGCAGAGCCATTGTACCGAGACGCCAAGGACGTCCGCCAGGCGCTTCAGCGTCTCGATCGATGGTGCGCGTAGCTCTTTCTCCATTGAGGAGATGTGACTCTGACGCGTAGAACAGCGCTCTGCGAGCTCGAACTGGCTAAGGCCAGCGTGCTTACGCGCGGCGCGTAGCCGCGACCCGACAAGGACCGAGGAGGATGTTTCCACATGCACATTCTCGCGCAAACGGGCGGGCTGCGATCAACCTCGTCCGAAAAAATATCCAGGAGACATAATAGTCGCGGCGAGGGCGTCGTTAGCAACAACCTGACGACCGAGGCTTCGATTCCGGTTGCGTCCCCACGACAAAAGGGCCGAGGCCAGTGATTGAGGCGCCTGACCCGGCAGTCTCGGAGGAAGGGTTGCTATCCATCGCTCGACGCCTGGAGGTTGCCCGACGCCGGTCACGCGAGCGGACGGAATGCACGGTCGCTAGGGGAGGGGACGGCTCACCCCCGGACCCACCTACGCGGCCGGTCTGTTCGCGGGAAATTACGAGAACCCCAACTCCACGCCTACCCAAGATGCGACCCGGAGCCAGGCAAGACCCGCTGGTGGTAAAGGCGAATCGATTGGTCGAGGCGCAGGTCAGATTCACTTTGGCCGAGCAACGGTTGCTGCTCTGCGTGCTCACCAAAATCAACAGCCACCCGGCAGCTCGGCTCCCGATTACCGCCGAGAGTCGAATTGAGATCGACGTGGCTCTACTCAGCGGCCTCTTCATCCTGCCCAAGAAGCAGGCCTATGAGTTGCTCCGGGACGCAGTCGACAAGCTCAAAGAGCGTTGGCTTGTCATCGACGCGCCCGACCCCGATACGGGTCTTAAGCAGACGCGCTGCCGGTGGGTCCACACCATCGACTATTACGACAACGAGGGAAAGGTCGGCTTGTACCTCGCTCCGAAAGTCATTCCCTTTCTCTCGCAACTGGCAAGCGAGTTCACCTCCTACCGCATTCGAAACGTGGCCAAGATGACGTCCGTCTACGCGATTCGCATCTACGAGTTGCTCATGCAATGGAGCGAACGCGGTCGACGCGAGATGCCCCTGGGCTGGCTCAAAACCAGGCTGGAACTGCAGGACGACGAGTATCAAAGAATTGACGTGTTCAAGAAACGCGTCATCGAGCCGGCTGTCCAGCAGATCAACGCCCATTCGAATCTCCGTGTCCAATACACCTGCGTCAAGCGCGGCAGGACAATCGTCGGGTTTCTATTCGAGTTCGTGCGGGTCGCCGAGACATCGGAAGAAACCGCGCTGCACCGGAGCCCGCCCCGGCGTCTATCATCCGATGCGATCGCGGCGCTCGCACAGCCGGGCGAGACCTGGGATCAGGCAAGGAAGCGACTGGAGTTGGTCAACTCGTCGTCCGTTGCCCTCTGAACGTCCTCGGCTAGGGCATACCCGGAATTCGGTGGAGAATGCCCGGAAGAAGGCGGGCATCGAGGTCTGTCCGCCAAGCAACCCGGAATCTGGTGGGAAGTACCCGGATTTCGGTGGAAAGGAGTCCGGAATTTGGTGGGAGCTAACCCGGAATCCGGTGGAGTGTAGCCCGGAATTCGGTGGGGAAAGGGCGCATAAAAGATAATAAAACAATAGGATAGCGTGTCCTAAAATTGTAAATTGGAAACGAAAAACGGACGTGCTGAATGCCCGTTTCGACGACTTCGTCTTACGCTAACGCTGTCCATTCATCCTGATGCAGCGAAACAACAAAGATAGCCGGCTCGTCTCCAAGATTGACGAGCTCGTTTGGTGGGCTTTGTGCGCCCTCGGGTCGATCGGTGCATGAGCAGCTTGCGGCGCTGCGACGTGTGGCGACCAATGGGCGTATCGACTTGCTGGTCCGGACCGAGGGAAGCAGGCCATAGCGATTTCGGGAAGCGAATGCAAACGACCCTTCGTCTGGTTCGGGAGCGGCTATTTGCTCCAGTGGCCTCCATCCGGCGCTCGCCGTCCGAACCTCGTCCTCCTCCGATCGCAAGCCGTCCGTAGCGCAAACGCCACGGACACACTAGACTGCCGGTCTGCGTGAGGCAGCGTCCAAACTTTACTCGCCAAGCCATTAGACGCGGTCCAGGTCCCGATTCCTGACCTGCGCAGGCCGTTAAGACAGAACGAACGGATGAGTCCGAATTCCGGCCGGTGGATCGAAGTAACCCCTTCTCAGTTTCCGTGGGAGCGGGAAGCGCTTAGTTTCATCCGCCAGCGCCTGCCCGACCACGACCCCTACCGTGCCTGGGCCAACTTCGAGTTCATCGCGCAGGACGGGTCCATCAACGAAGTGGACCTACTCGTTCTGACCCCAAAGGGTTTCTTCCTGGTCGAGATCAAGAGCCGCCCCGGCAACGTGGACGGCGACGCCAGCACCTGGACTTGGACCAAAGACGGCCACCGTTCCACGGACGACAACCCGCTGATTCTGGCCAACCGCAAGGCCAAGAAGCTGGTCGGGCTGCTGCGCCAGACGCGCGCCATGAAACAGGTCCGCATGCCGTTCCTGGAGGCCCGCGTGTTCCTGTCTGCCGAGGACAACCGGGTACGCCTGTCCGCGAACGTCGCCGCGGCCGTCCATACCCGGGATCGGGAGGCTCCAGAGGAGCGGAACACAGGACGCGGCATCATCGACGCCGTGACACGCTGGAGCGCGGAAAATCCGCCGCGTTCGCGCATCGATCGCCCGATCGCCAAGGCGCTGACTCGCGCCATGGAAGAGGCCGGTATCCGCCCCTCCCAGCGGGCGCGTAAGGTCGGAGACTACCGCCTCGACGCGTTGCTGTACGAGGGTCCTACCTACCAGGACTGGGCGGCCACCCACGTCGCTCTCGAAAAGGAGCGGGCCCGGGTGCGGATCTATGTGGTCGAGCCCGGCGCCAGCGCGGAGGCGCGGGCATCCATCTCCAGGGCAGCGAAGCGCGAGTACGCCGTCCTCAACGGCATCAACCACCCCGGAATACTGCGCGCCAAAGGCTACACCGAACACGAGCGCGGCCCTGCCCTGGTCTATGAGCACCTTCCAAGCTCCCAGCGCCTGGATCACTACCTCTCGGAGCGAGGCGACCGCCTCACGGTGGACAATCGACTCGACCTGCTGCGCCAGATCGCCGAGGCAGTGCGTTACGCCCACGGCAAGCGGCTCTTCCACCGAGCGCTCAGTCCGCAGAACATCCTGGTGCTCGACCCCGAGGCGGAATCCCCGCAGCTCCAGGTGTTCAACTGGCAGACCGCCGCCCGCGAAGCGCTCGGAAGCCGCACCACCAGCCTCGGCTTCTCCAGGACGAGCCATCTCGCCAACTTCATCGAGGACGCGAGCGCGGTCTACATGGCCCCAGAGGCCCTCGCCGAGCGTAGCGACGCCGGCGAGCAGGCGGATGTCTTTTCCCTCGGTGCCCTCGCGTACCACCTGTTCTCCGGTGCGCCGCCCGCCCGCACCTTTTGCGATCTAGGCGAGAAGCTGCGCGAGGGGAAGGGCCTGCAGATTTCCTCCGTGCTCGACGGCGCGGCAGAGTCCCTTCAATACCTCATCCAGTTCAGCACCTACCCGCAGGTTACGGGTCGGCTCGACTCGGTCGTCGATTTCCTGGACGAGCTGGAAAAGTTCGAGGACGAGATCACCACCCCCGAGCCGAGGGAGGGCGTGGTCAATGACCCCACCCTGGCCAAACCCGGCGATATCCTGGTCGATGGTCTGATCGTCACCAAGCGCCTTGGCAAGGGTGCGTCCTCTCTGGCCTTGCTCGTGGATAACCGGGGCAAGGAGCAGGTGCTAAAGGTCGCCCTGGAGCCCGCCGACAACGCCCGGCTCAAGGCCGAGGCCGAGGTGCTCCGCAAGTTGCGCCGCCACCAGTTCGTCGTGCAGCTCCATGAGGAGCGCGACTACCAGGGGCGCGTCGGTATCCTCATGGAAAGGGCCGGGGACAAGACCCTTGCCCAGCGCCTGCGCGAAGAGGGTCGCCTGCACCTGGAGCTGCTGGAGCGCTTCGGCGACGACCTGCTCCAGGTGGTGGATTGGCTGGAGCAGGAGGGCGTCCCCCACCGTGACATCAAGCCGGAGAACCTCGGCGTCGCGCTCATGGGCAAGTCCGAGCAACTCCACCTGGTGCTCTTCGACTTCTCGCTCGCCGAAACACCCGCGGAGAACGTCCGCGCCGGAACGGTGCCGTATCTCGACCCCTTCCTCGCCTTGCGCAGGCCTCCTCGCTGGGACGCCTACGCGGAGCGCTTCGCCGCCGCCGTCACGCTCTACCAGATGGCGACTGGGGGCTTCCCGGTCTGGGGCGATGGGCAGAGCGACCCCGCCGTCATTGACGATGAAGCGGCTCTCGATCGCGATGCCTTCGACACCACGCTGCGCGAGCCCATGACCGCCTTCTTCAAGAAGTCCCTCAAGCGCGATTACCGCGGGCGATTCGATAACGCTCAGGAGATGTTGGCCGCCTGGCGGGGCGTCTTCGCCGGGGCGGCTCGCTCTGAGGTGGGCACGGATCACGGCGACGAACGTGCCCCTGTCACCGCGCTCTCGGACGCGACCCTCGACACGCGATTATCCGAGCTGGGCTTATCCCCCCGTGCGCTGAACGCCCTGGAGCGGGCCAACCTGCATAGCGTCCGCGACCTCATCCACTACCCATTGGCCCGGATCCGCCGATTGCGCGGCGTGGGCAGCAGGACCCGGCGCGAGCTGGCCGAGTGCATGGAGCAACTCGCCGCCCGATTCCCGGCGGCCGCCGCCGAGCCCAAGAAGCTACCCGTGGAGGAGGCGGACGCCCCCGCTGGGGCGGACGAAGCCCCGAGCATCGA
>JBGSTR010000103.1:0-17095 GCA_041736365.1 Chromatiaceae bacterium
GCGATGCTCGCGGCCAGGCTTTGGCGCAGGGTGGCGGTGACGCGCCGGCGATAGAGAAAGAAGCTCTTTGCGACCTTGAAGACGAAGAGCACCAGCGGCACCGCCGCGATCGTCGCATAGGGGGGCATCACCTGTAGCGGCAGCAACACCATGGCCACCGACCACGCCAGTCCGGCGAGGTTGAACAACAGGTTGAAGCCGTCGGCGAACCACGGCAGCCAGCCGGCCACGAAGTGATAGCGCTGGCCGCTGGAGAGCGCGGTCTTGCGCAACCCGAGCAGCTCGCGGCGGTGGTGCCGGAGGATTCGCACCGCCCCGTACGCCCAGCGAAAGCGCTGTTTCTTAAAGTCGGCGAAGGTGTCCGGTATCAGCCCGCGGCCGTAGGTGCAGGGCAGATAGAGCGCCTTCCAGCCGCTCTCGAACAGGCGCAGCCCGAGCTCCGCGTCCTCCGTGATCGACCACTCGCCCCAGCCGCCGACGCCGTCGAGTGCCGCGCGGCGGATCATGGTCATGGTGCCGTGCTGGATGATGGCGTTGCGCTCGTTGCGCGTGACCATGCCGATGTGGAAGAAGCCGCGATACTCCGCCAGGCACATCGCCTTGAACATATTCTGGTGACCGTCGCGGTAGTCCTGCGGCGCCTGGACAATTCCGACCTCGGGATCGGCGAAGGCGGGGACCAGATCGCGCAGCCAGCGGGCCTGCACGACGTAATCGCTGTCGATCACCGCGACGACTTCCGCCTCGGGGTCGGTTTGCCGGAGCGCAAAGTTCAATGCGCCGGCCTTGAATCCGGCCAGCGGGTCCACGTGAAAGAAACGAAAACGCTCGCCGAGCCGGGCGCAATGCGCCCTCACCGGCTCCCACACCGCCGGGTCCTGGGTGTTGTTGTCGACGACGATCACCTCGTAGCGCGGGTAATCCAGCGCGGCGAGTGCATCGAGCGTCTCGACGAGCAGCGCGGGCGGCTCGTTGTACGCGGGTACGTGGATCGAGACGAACGGCATCTGATCGTCGTTCCAGCGGCGCATGGGAAACGCCCGCCGCGAGCGGCGCAGCCACAGCGACTCGGCCCATTCGTGCGCCTCCGACACCAGCAGCAGGACCACCCCGAGACCACCGATCAACAGCATGATCCCGACGGCGGTGGTGGCGGGCGTCATGTATTGCCGGGTGTAGTCGTAGACGATCCACACCGCCGCCGTGGAGATGCCGTAGGTCACGAGCGCGAGAAATCCCTTGCCGTGCGACGAGAGTGAAGAGCTGTCGCGATACAGAAGCACCAGCAACAGCACCGCGATCACGGCCGACAGTGCCGCCAGCTCCTGCCAGTGCGGGGTGCGCACGATCGGCTGCGTAAAGGCGAACTTCGCCTCGCGATTGGCGTTGAACACGCCCCAATAGGAGCCGATCGGGCCCTCGATCTTGGCCTTCCAGGGTTGGTCGAAGGCCTCCATTACGTAATAGACGTCGTGCTGCTCCTCGGCTCGCGCGAGGAACTGGCGCAAAAAGCGCGTCTGGTTGGTCAGCGAGGCCTCGGCGCCGCGATTGCGCCGGCCGTTGCTCGGCCAACCCACCTCGCCGATGATCACGGGCTTGTTCGGAAACTCGGCCTTGACCTCTTCGTAGCGGTTGAACACGTACTCGATCGCCTGGTCGATCGGCACGCCTTCCCAGTAGGGCAGCAAATGCACGGTGATGAAGTCGACGTGGTCGGCGAGCTTGGGAAACTTGAGCCACACGTGCCATGGCTCGGCGGTGCTCACCGGGATCCGGGTGGCGCGACGTACCCGATCGAGATGTGCCATGACATCCGAAACCGAGAGGTCTCGGCGCAGGATGGTCTCGTTGCCGACAATCACCCGCACGATGTTGCGTTGGGGCGCGCGCAGGATCTCCAACAACCGGTCCAGCTCCTTTTTGTTGGCCTCTTGATCCGGGCTCAGCCAGGCGCCGAGGGTTACGTTCAGACCGTGCGCGGCGGCCAGCCGGGGAACCGCGCCCAGGGTGCCCTGCACCGTGTAGGTGCGCACGGCGTGGACGTCGCCCTGTAGCAGCGCGAGGTCCTCGTCGATGTCCAAGAGCGAGGGAAACTTGTCGCGGGTCGGGTCGTCGTCGGCGCGCATTGGCGAGAAGGAAAACCCCTGGATACGCGCCGGCCAAGGCGGCTCTTCGGTCGGTTGATTCAGCAGCGCCCACAGGGTGAAGGTCAGCACGGCGATGACCAGCGGAATGACCACGCTGGAACGATTCATCGCGCCCCTCCGAGCGGCGGGGCGGGGCGCGGCTCGGCCCTGAACCACTGCCAAGTCCCGGCGGCGGACACCAAGTCGCGATCCATCTCGATCACCGTGCGTAAAGCCGGGGACGGAGTGAGTGCAATCATCTCGCCGAAGTCGGCCGGGAGCACGGGCGCGCGGTCGCCGCGCTCACCCCAAATCCGAACCCTCCCATTCAGTCGATACGCCAATGAAATCAGCTCCCCGGGGCCGATGCCGATGTCGCTTGCGACGACCAACGGGCGGTCCCCCTCATTCAGAATCTCCGCGACCATTCCGTTGCCGGCGCTGAAATTCTTGTTCCACCAGGTGTCGGCTCGCCCGATCGCGAGCATCGACAGCACGCCGAGTCCCAGCAGGGCCGCCAACGCGGTCGTCCCGAGGCCTCTGACCGCGGGGCGGTCGGCGCCCAGTGCCGAGCCGACCACCCAGGCTACCATGAGCTGCAGTGCAAGTACCCCGGGGAGCGTGTAGCGCACGTGCTCGGAGCGGCTGCCGCCGACCACTAAATCGAGGCCGAGCATGACGCCGATGTAGGTCGCCGCGATGAGCATCGGCAGCCAGGCGCCGGGACGAGGGGCGCGGCGGATGTAACGCACGAGAGCCCAGCCGATCGGCAACAACAGCAATGCCCACCAACCGATCGGGCCGGGGGCGAGGTCGGAAAATAGCCGAACCAGATTTTCCGCCCAGGCGGTCGCGATCCGCTCCGGGCCGATCGGGCGCGTCATCCAATCGGTGTGGCTGCCGACCTTCGCCGCGTGCGTCAGCACCACGACCAGCCAGGGGGTGAATGCAATCCCGGCGATGCCCACCGCGCCGGTCCAGCGCAGGGCCCGGCTCGCAAATCCCGGATCGTTCCGCCGTGCCAACCATCCGTAGAGTGCATGCACGGGGATCATCAGTGCGAACAGGAGATGCGCATACAGACCAAGGGACAGCATCAGGGCGTAGAGCCACCACTGCGAGGGTTCGCCGCCGCGTAGGGCCCGTTGCAGCGCCGCGCTCGCGGCGATCACCAGCAGCGTCCAGAGTGCATATTGCCGCGCCTCCTGGGCATAAAGAAGCTGCATCGGTGAGCTCGCCACCAACGCCGCCGCGACCCAGGGGATCGGGCCCTTGCCGAAGAGCTCGCGCATCAGCCAGAACACAGCCGGAATCAGCGCGGCACCGAAGACGGCGGAGACCCCGCGCACTGCGGTCAGCGGCTCGACCGGCAGCCCGGTGGCGAGCCGAGCGAGAACGTAGTAGAGCGGGGCATGCTCCGGATGCTCCTCGAACGCCGCCAGCGTATCCGCCCAGCCATGCCCCGGGTCGGGTCCCTGAAATTGGAGCAGGAAGGCGGGGTCGTGCGGCTGCGCGCTGAAGATGGCGTGTTGAACCTCGAGGTGCGGGTATCCGAACACGCGAATCAGTGTGAATACCTCGTCGTGCCAGACGAGCAGGTGATCGAGCCCGACGAACCGAACGCCGCACAAAGTGACCACCAATGCCGCCATGAGGAACACGAGCCATCGGCTGCCGGCCGAGGCCGGCGCGCTTGGCGCGGCGAATGCGTGGGTTGGAACGGCGGGCACGACTCTGGTCCTTTCGGCCTGGTTAGTGAGGCTCATCGCCGGCGCCGGGATGATGTGCTCCACAGGCGGGGCTCGACCCGCGAATGATAGCGAGAACCGCAATCGCGGTGGTCATTCTCGCGAGAGGCAGTAGCGAAAGGGCGAGTGGCAAGCCGGGGCTCCGACAGGGCGAGGAGCCTTGGCGCAATGCTGTCCGCGGAACCGCCCGGCGCGGTCGCGGACCGGGACGATTCGGGAGGCCGGCGGTTGAGGCCGTCCTCCCGCGCGCCATGCCTCAATAACCGCCTTTGCGGTGGACTTCAGGCAACCCGGCGATCTTGGTGCCCTGCTTGGTCGGGGCTAGCGGAAACAGGACGTAGAGATCCTTGCTTGAGGGCTTGGAGCCCCACTTCTTCCCCATGTCCTTGAGCACGACACGCTCCATGGGCTGGTTCTGACCGTTGTTGACGTATTCATCGCGAAGATAGTGGACCACGTCCCAGTGCTTGTCGGTCAGCTCGATTCCCTCGATCTCGGCCAGGGTGCGTGCGACGTCCTCGTCCCAATCGGTGTGATTTTCCAGGTAACCGCTCGCGGTCGTCGCGATGGACTTGCCGTTAACTTCAATCGCCATCTTGCGTGCTCCTCATCGTCTAAGTAGGGACCCATGGCCGTGCGGACGCACGAGCCAATCAAAGCTTGGGAATTTTATAATTTTGTGATGTGTTCGTCACGCGCGAGGGCGAAATCGCAGCAATTCCCGCTCGCCCAGCGCACGGCCGTCGGTTCGTCGCAACCTATCGTTTCACAGGGAAACGTTCTTTCGGCGGGAATCGCTGGCGAAATCGCGGTGCGGTCGTGAGCCGAATCGGCGGGATGCGCTTTGCTTTCCCGCCGTCCTGCGACTGCTAATTCTTGGCCACCGTGTCGATCCCCTTGTGGGGGATGAAGACACCACAGCCCATCAGTCGATGGGGACCCAGGCCAATGCGCTGGAGGAGGAAGGAGTCGTCAGTGGTTAGGTCGGCAAGCATCAGACTGCGAGTCGCGATCTCTCCGCCCGGGGCGGCCAGCGCTCGGGACTTGCCGCACAAGGCCTTGCGGACGCTCACACCCATGCGTTTCAGCTCCGCGGCTGCGGTATGGAGAAAGGTCTCCTCGTCGGCGCCGGGCTCGGTGGCCACGTAGCGGGCGAACAAGGTCGTCTCCTTGCTCAACGGCTTGATCTTTCCCGCCCCGAGCGTTAGCGGGTAGTCGCCCACCTCCAATCGCACGCCGGGCAGCAGGCCGAGCAGCTCTTCCACCCGGTGCGCCGGTACGCGGATGGTGAGCTTGGTGCGACGAGACAATTGCAGGAGGCTGTCGGTCCCGTGACTGGGGCGCTCCCAACCATTCTGGGACCCGGCTACGTGCACGGTGTGAACGGCCAGCCCCGGCTCGTCCGCCATCCAGGGTACGGCGCGGGTCAGGGCCTCGCTCAGGGCGTAGGCGTGATCGACCGGCAGCTGCCGGCAGTCGACGGCGAACAGGAGGTCTACGATGTCCTGCGGGACGAGGACGTTCTCGGTGCTTTCGTCTTGATTCCAGTACATCGCGGTCTCGGCAGGGCTTGTGCGGTCATGGTGGCTCGGGAGTAAAACGCGCCATTTTCCAGCATCTTAAGGGACTACAAAATGGAGCGGTCCGGGACTCGCGCCTCTCGGACCGCGAGCCGATCGAATGCCGGGAAGGCATTCGATCGGCATCTCCTTAGGCGAACGGCAGGCGATTCTGCAAGGTCTCGCGGTCGAACCACCAGTCGTCCTGTACCAGCACGTCCACGACGTTGCGCAGTCGCACCAGGAACTTCTCCGGCTCCTTCAGCTCCAGACGATCCATCCATCCGTCGAGCTCCTCCGGGGTCTCGACCCCGCCATGCCGGCGTGCCACCGTCGCGAGCATCTGCGTGGTAAAGAACATTAGGTCGTCGCGGTGCTTGCCTTCGGCCCGCACGTCGGCCAGGAACAGCGCGGTGGTCGCGGCCACGGCGGCGCCGTCCGCATCGTCCGGTGTTTCGTCTATGACGTGGCCCAGCAGCTCGATGGTGAGCTCCGGGTCGATCGGACAGGTCACCGCCAACCAGATCCCTTGTCCGAGCGCCGCGATGGACTGGGGCTGATCCGCTTGGAACAGCACGTCACAGGCGTCGGCGGCGAGCTCATAGTCGCCCGCGGCAAGGAAGTGGTCGAATGCCGTTCTCCCAAGCGGCCAAGCGTCCGCGCCACGCTCGAGGTTGACCAGGGTACGCGCCATCTGCAAACGGGTCTCCGCCACCTCGGTGGCATTGGCGCCGCTCCGTTCCAGATCGCGCAGATGTTCGGACAGGGCATCTAGATGCGAATCGAGCGCAGCCGCCTCGGCGCTGCGGTTGATGACCGAATCGGCGGCCGTGTCGGCGATGCGGGTCGCCAGGAGATTGGTTTGCTTCATAACTGAGTACGGCATCGGACTAGCGGACCAGACCGCTGAAGGCGGCCTCCAGACGATCCTCCCAATTCTCGGGCGTGTCGGGGTAGGGGGGTTTCACATCCATTCGGAAGAAACGCTCTCCCGAGCGCGCGACGGACTGCACTAATGGAATGAGCGCGTCGAACGACTCCACCTCTTGGTGGGCCAACAGGATCTCGCTTAGTTTCAACATGACTCGCCGTACCGCTCCTCGTCATCGTGTAGGTTCCGAGCTCGAACGGTCGCGGACGACACGCGGCTCGGTCGAAACCGGGAAAACGTCGATCGATGGTGACCTGCTACCGGACTACGAGCCGATCGTATCCACGGCGGGGTCTAATCAACGTGTCCCGGTCGGCTGATCCGCTTGACCTGAGTCGCCCCCCGGCGCGCAAGGGACGAGTGATCAGCCGCGTGCTGCAATCCGGATCCGATCCAGGTAACGCACGCGGTAGAGCGTGCGCTTCTCGCGGGCTCCGACGCCGTCCTCGAAGCCGGATCGATCGTGCAGCACATTGTTGCTGACGACACCCTCTCCGGCCTGCAGCCTGTGGGTGAATGTGTAGCCGTGGCAATCGGAAAACAAGCGATCGATGGCCGCGCGGGCGGCCCTTGTGTCGTCCGTTTCCCGCCAAATTGCATGGCGCCCGCGGGCGGAATAGCGCATGTGCAGGTGACCGTCGCGCACCGAAAAAACCGGACCTGCGCTCTCCGGGCGGATGACCGCGCCGCGGTCGACGTTCGCGGGAATACTTAGCGTCCGCGGGTGCGACAGGGCGGCGATGTGGTCCGGCGACGCGTCGCGCAGCGCGATGTAGGCGATGCGATGGTCGAGCAGATGGTTTTCCCCGCCCGTGCGGGCGGGCCGCTCGCAGAACAGGGTCCAAGCGCGTACCTGGTTGGCGTCGCTGTTGTAGTAGCCGTCTGTGTGCCAGCTCAGGGGCCGCGGGGTGTAGGGGATGTATTCGCCGCGTTTGTCCTGCCCCCCGGCCGAGGAAATTCGGCTCACCGCATCGGCGTCGGCGAATAGGTTCGAGTCCGCGGTGTCTAATCCGATCGCGCGGCCGAACGCCAGTATCGCGGCCGGGACGATCTGCTCGGGAGCAACCGCCACGATCGCCAGATTGAACGCGGCGATACGTCCCGCCAGCTCCGCCAGCTCGGCCGCTGTCGGGCTGGCCAGTCGCCGCAGCTCCACCCGCGGGTCGCGTCTCTCGCCGGCATGGAATTCAAGAATTCGATCGCGCCAGATTCGGTAGCTTTCGTAGTCGTCAAGGTCAAAAGGGTCAGGCAAGGTAATCGCTCCAAACGTGAGGAAGTGCTTATATTAGTAACCATTGACTAACCGGTCACCCGTGCGTAACATGGCCAGCCACTTCGCGCACGCACAGACGCCGAGGACGGACGGAGGACACCCGCCACGGCGCGCGATTAGTCCATATCCCGAAGGGGATAGAGAGACGCTAGGCGGCCCCCCCGATTGCGGGATTGGCCGGCCGCGGACGACTCGTTACAGTGCTGCGCGACGGAGGGCCGCGATGCGATTAGGCCGCGAAAGCATCCCCAATGAGCCAGCCGCCGACGATTCGAAATGATGTGAACGAGGCGACCGCGGCGCCGGCCGTGCCCCGCGTTGCGGGTCGGAACGCTCGCACATGGTTACCCGGTTCCTTTCCTGAATTCGACAACTAGGAGAGACAGCACTATGGCAATCAATAAATACGATACCCCGATGCTCGACCAGCTCGAAACCGGCCCTTGGCCGAGCTTCATCTCGGGCATCAAGCGTCTGCGTGACGAGCACCCGGAAGAGCGCATCAATCAAGTTACCAACAGCCTGCTTGGCCAGTTGGAGCATTCTTACGAGACCCGCAAAGGTTACTGGAAAGGCGGCACGATCTCCGTCTTCGGCTATGGCGGCGGCATCATCCCGCGTTTTTCCGAGGTGGGTAAGGCCTTCCCCGAGTCCAAGGAGTTCCACACCCTGCGCGTGCAGCCGCCGGCCGGCAACCACTACAGCACCGCCATGCTGCGCCAGCTCGCCGACAGTTGGGAGAAGTACGGCTCGGGCCTGGTGACCTTCCACGGTCAGACTGGCAACATCATGTTCATCGGAAGCGACTCGGCGAACGTTCAGCATTTCTTCGACGAGATCAACGATTACGGCTGGGATCTTGGCGGCGCCGGCCCCTGCGTGCGGACCGCCATGTCCTGCGTCGGCGCGGCCCGCTGCGAGATGTCCTGCACCAACGAGCTCAAGGCGCATCGCCTGCTGGTCAACAACTTCACCGATGACGTGCACCGTCCGGCCCTGCCATACAAGTTCAAGTTCAAGGTCTCCGGCTGCGCCAACGACTGCCAGAACGCCATCGAGCGCGCGGATTTCGCCGTGCTCGGCACCTGGCGCGACGACATGAAGGTCGATCAGGCGGAGGTCAAGAACTACATCGCCGACAAGGGTCGCCAGTACTACATCGACAACGTCATCACGCGTTGCCCGACCCAGGCCCTGTCGCTGAACGACGACGACACCCTCGCCGTGAACAACCGCGACTGCGTGCGCTGCATGCACTGCCTGAACGTCATGCCCAAGGCTCTGCATCCCGGCGACGACAAGGGTGTAACCATCCTCATCGGCGGCAAGCGCACGCTCAAGATCGGGGATCTGATGGGCACGGTGGTGGTCCCCTTCAAGAAGCTCGACACCGAGGAAGACTACGAGTCCATGGTTGAGATGGCCGAGACCATCATCGACTTCTGGGCGGAGAACGGTCTGGAGCACGAGCGCTGCGGCGAGATGATCGAGCGCATCGGCCTGGCCAACTTCCTCGACGGGATCGGCATCGAGCCCGACCCGAATATGCTGAGCCATCCCCGTCAGTCTTCCTACATCCGCATGGATGGTTGGGACGAGGCGGCGGAAGCCTGGTTCGAGCGTCAGGCCGAAGCCGGCAAGTAAAGCCTTTTTGGCAGGCGCCGGACGTATTGCCCGGCGTCCGCTAGAGACGAAGTAAGCCTCACAGTTTCATCTAAGTATTTTTGGAGGAAAGGCAATGGCAGCGATGCGCGAGCCGATCGAATCCGGGTGTCCCGATCCGTGGCAGTACCTGCATCCCGTGATGCGGAAGAATTTCGGCATGTGGAAGTTTCACGAGCACCCGCGTCCCGGCGTGCTCCGGCACGTGGCTTATAGTGGTGACGAAATCTGGACCGTCAAGGTCGGCACCCAGCGCATTCTGGACGTATTCACGTTGCGCAAGCTGTGCGATATCGGCGATCAGTACGCCGACGGTTTCGTGCACTTCACCCTGCGCTCGAACCTTGAATACATGGTCTCCGACCCGTCCAAGGTGGAGCCCCTGATCAAGGCGGTCGAAGACGCCGGGTTCATCGTCGGCGGCACCCAGAACTCGGTCGCCATGATCTCCCACACCCAGGGCTGGCTGCACTGCGACATCCCCGGCACCGACGCCTCGGGCGTGGTGAAGTCGATGATGGATGAGCTCATCGACGAGTTCAAACAGGCCAACATGCCCAACCGGGTGCATATCACCACCTCCTGCTGTCAGATCAACTGCTGCGGTCAGGGCGATATCGCGATCAACATCCAGCATACGAAGCCGCCGAAGATCAACCATGATCTGGTGGCCAACGTCTGCGAGCGTCCGTCCGTGGTGGCGCGCTGCCCGGTGGCGGCCATCCGCCCCGCGATGGTCAACGGCAAGCCGTCTCTCGAGGTCGACGAGCGCAAGTGCATCTGCTGCGGTGCCTGCTTCCCGCCGTGCCCGCCCATGCAGATCAACGACGCCGAGCATTCGAAGCTGGCGATCTGGGTCGGTGGCAACCACTCCAACGCCCGCGGCAAGCCGACATTCCAGAAGCTGGTCGCCGCAGGGATCCCGAACAACCCGCCGCGTTGGCCCGAGGCGACCGCCATCGTCAAGCGCATCCTCAAGGCCTACAAGGAAGGCGCTCGGGATTGGGAGCGCGTCAACGAGTGGATCGAGCGTATCGGCTGGCCGCGTTTCTTCGAGGAAGTGGATCTGCCGTTCACCAAGTATCACATCGATACCTGGCGCGGCGCCCGCGCGAGCTTCAACAGCTCGTCGTACATCCGCTTCTGATATGCCGGGTCGAGCGTCGCCCGCTCGGGCGGCGCTCGGACAACAGGGAAGCAAGGGCGATCAGCCCTTGCGCCACGCGACAAAATCATTCGAGGTCGACATGAAGTTCGCGCTCCAGATCAACGAGGGACCCTACCAGCACCAGGCGTCCGACTCGGCCTACATGTTCGCCAAGACGGCCCTGGAAAAAGGTCACGAGATCTTTCGGGTCTTCTTCTATCACGACGGCGTATACAACTCGTCGCGTCTGACCACCCCGCCCCAGGACGACCGCAACATCGTCAATCGCTGGGCCGAGCTGGGCGAGAAGCACGATCTCGATCTAGTGGTCTGCGTCGCCGCGGCGCAGCGTCGCGGCATCGTCGACGAGGGCGAGGCGAGCCGCAACGGTAAGGACGCCACCAATATCCATCCCCGGTTCCGGATCTCCGGTCTGGGTCAGCTAGTCGAGGCGGCGATCCAAGCCGACCGTCTCGTCGTCTTCGGCGACTAACGGAGTCCAGCCATGTCAGAAATCGTGAAGAAATTCATGTACCTGAATCGGAAGGCTCCGTACGGTACGATCTACGCCTGGGAATCGCTCGAGGTCGTGCTGATCGGCGCGGCGTTCGACCAGGAGGTGAGCGTGATGTTCCTCGACGACGGCGTCTATCAGCTCACCAAGGGCCAGGATACCAAGGCGATCGGGATGAAGAACTTCTCTCCCACCTATCGCACCCTGGGCGACTACGAGGTCAAGAATGTCTACGTCGACCGCGACTCGATGGAGGCCCGCGGTCTGACCGAAGACGATCTGGTGCAGATCGCTTGGGAGGACTTCGAGACCGAGGAAGAGGTGGAGAACATCGTCGAGGTCATTGACTCGGCGCGCGCTGCCGAGCTGATGGCAGAGTCCGACGTGGTCTTCAGCTTCTAAGGGGAACCTCATGAGTATTCTGCATACCGTCAACAAGTCTCCGTTCGAGCGGAATTCACTCGATTCCTGCTTGAAGTTCGCCCAGTCTGGCGCCGCCGTGCTGCTGATCGAAGACGGCATCTACGCGGCCCTATCCGGCACCAGCGCCGAGGCCCGAATGAAGGGTGCCCTCGACGTCGTGAAGGTCTACGTGCTCGGCCCGGACCTGAAGGCCCGGGGCTTTTCGGAGGAGCGCGTGATTCCCGGTATCAGCGTCGTGGACTACGCGGGGTTCGTGGACCTGTCCGCGGAGCACGCCAAGGTCCAGGCCTGGTTGTAGTTTTCCACTCACTAGAAACCGACAGGAGTTTCAAAATGTCTGACACGATTGAAGTCGACGGCAAGCCGTTCGCGGTAGACGAGGAAGGCTATCTGGCCAACCTGAACGATTGGGTGCCCGGCGTCGCCGGCGTCATGGCCGCTCAGGACGGACTCGAGCTGACCGACGAGCACTGGGACATCATCAACTTCCTGCGCGAATACTACGAGGAGTATCAGATCGCTCCCGCGGTTCGCGTCCTGACCAAGGCGGTCGGCAAGAAGCTGGGTAAGGACAAGGGCAACAGCAAGTATCTCTACAGCCTGTTTCCCTACGGCCCGGCCAAGCAGGCCTGCCGCTTCGCCGGTCTGCCGAAGCCTACCGGCTGCGTCTGAGCGGTTGATACCCCCGGGGGGGCCGGGTTCGGCAACCCCCGGGGAAGCTAGAAGGATCCACTGAGGTAGCGGAAGCATGTCGTTCCTAACGGGTCTCTACGCCTTCCTTTTCTATTTTGCCGCGGTCGTGCTGATCTCGGGGCTCGCGTACAAGGTCGTGCAATATGCGCGCACACCGGCGCCGCTGAAGATCCCGACCACGCCGGCGCCGACCACCCGCAGTGGGGTCGTCCTGCGGATGGCGCGCGAGGTGGTGTTGTTCGAGAGCCTGTTCCGCGGCAACAAGTGGACCTGGATCTTCGGCTGGGTATTCCACTTCGGCTTGTTCCTGGTCACGTTGCGGCATCTGCGCTATTTCATCGAGCCGGTGTGGGACCCGATCGAGCTGGTTCAGCCGTTCGGGGTCTACGGCGGCATCGCCATGGTCGTCGGTCTCGCCGGCCTATGGGCGCGGCGCTTCCTGGTGGACCGGGTGCGCTATATCACCGCGCCGTCGGATCACTTGATCCTCGCGTTGCTGATTCTGATCGGCTCGACCGGTTTGCTGATGAGCTTCGTGGTCCACACGGACATCGTCGCGGTGAAGGCATTCTTCATCGGACTGTACAGCTTTAGCCCGCAGCCGCTGCCGGCGGATCCGTTGCTGCTGGCGCACCTGCTGCTCGTGGTGACTTTGATGATCGTATTCCCGTACAGCAAGCTGCTCCATGCGCCGGGTCTGTTCTTCAGCCCGACCCGCAATCAGATCGACAACCCCAGGGAGAGCCGACACATCGCGCCCTGGGCGAAGCGGCTTGAGCAGAACTAGTCGGTCACACGGGTTCGCAGCGGTTCGAACACGAGGTTGAATCATGGCCAAGGCAGTTTTCGAAGTCCCTGAGCTGGAGCAGTATCTGGACGTCCCGCCGGTTACGCCGGGAACCATGTCCCATAGCGCTCCGTTCATCGCCAAGCCGGAATTCCAGGAGCCTCTGGGTTTTCCCGGCGAGCTCATGGACAACTGGCAGGAAAAGGCCCTGGACAAGATGGGCGAGCTCCTGGGCAAGTACCGTTCGCTCCGGGTTTACCTCGACTCTTGCGTAAAGTGCGGATCCTGCACCGACAAGTGCCACTACTACCTCGGCACCAAGGACCCGAAGAATATGCCGGTCGGGCGCCAGGACCTGATGCGCAAGGTCTACCGGCGCTATTTCACGCTCCCCGGCAAGCTCTTCCCGAAGCTGGTGGGTGCGGAGGACTTCACCCGCGAGGTGCTGGACGATTGGTACAGCTACTTCCACCAGTGCTCCCAGTGTCGCCGCTGCTCGGTGTTCTGTCCCTATGGGATCGACACAGCCGAGATCTCGATGGCCGCGCGGGAGATCATGGACAGCATTGGAGTCGGCCAGAAGTACTGCAACGAGATCATCGGCAAGGTCTATAAGATCGGCAACAACCTGGGTCTCCCGGGTCCGGCGCTGATCGATACCCTCGAAGGTCTGGAAGAAGACGTCTACGACGATACGGGCGTCAAGGTGCGGTTCCCGATTGACGAGGAGGGCGCGGAGATCCTGCTGGTTACCCCTTCAGCCGATTTCTTCGCCGAGCCTCACGTGGACGGTCTGATCGGCTATGGCAAGGTCTTTCACGAGGCTGGCGTAACCTGGACTCTGAGCTCCCATGCCTCGGAAGCCGCCAATTTCGGCATGTTCATCGGCTCCTACGAGAACATGCGGCGCGTGGCCCAGCGCATCCGCGAGGCGGCCATCCAGCTCAAGGTCAAGCGCATTGTCTTCGGCGAGTGCGGGCATGCCTGGCGCGTGGCCTACAGTTTCCTCAACACCCTGGCGGGTCCGTGGGACTTTCTCGACCCGCGCTATCCGGTGCCCCAGCATATTTGCGAATTCACCTACGGCCTGATTCAGGAAGGCAAGCTCACATTCGACAAGAGCGAAAACGACGACAAGGTTCTGACCTATCACGACTCGTGCAACGTGGCGCGCGCCTCGCGCATGGGCGACAAGCCCGGCGGCCAGTTCGAGATCCCGCGGGCGATCATCAAGGCGGTCTGCAACCACTACTACGACATGGACGAGGAAACCATCCGCGACCGCACCTTCTGCTGCGGCGGCGGGGGCGGGTTGCTGACGGACGATCTGATGGAGATACGGGTAAAGGGCGCCAAGCCGCGCGTCGAGGCACTGAACAACGTGATGCAGGAGAAGGGCGTCACGCACATGGCCGCGATCTGCGCCATCTGCAAGAGCCAATTCACCAAGGTTCTGCCCTATTACGGCATGGATATGGACCAGATCGTCAGCGTTCACCAACTGGTGTCGAACGCCATCGTCCTGACCCCGGGTCCGGAGGACGAGGAAGCGGACGAGAACGACGACGAAGACGAGGATTGAGCGTCCCGCAAGATTTTCGAGTCGGCGGCCATCGCGGCGCGCCGGGTCCAGCAACTGATACGAACCAAGGGTTCAACCGGTAACTGTTAAGGAGAGTGATTCAATGGCGACTCCCAGCAATGAAATGAAGAACAAACCATCCTGGCGCCGGTACGAAGACGGTGATCAATCGTGGGAATCACTTACCGACAAGATCTTCGTCCAGGACACGTCGCACAAGTGCCCGACCTACGTGCACAAGACCCCGCCGTGCCAGGGTAGCTGCCCGTCCGGCGAGGATATTCGCGGCTGGCTCGCGATCGCGCGCCAACAGGAGCTGCCGCCGCAGGGCATGGCGTGGCAAGAGTACGCCTTTCGCCGCGCCACGGAAGCCAACCCGTTCCCGTCCATGATGGGGCGGGTGTGCCCGGCACCCTGTCAGGACGGCTGTAATCGCAACGAGCTCGAGGACTTCGTCGGCATCAACTCGGTGGAGCAGTTCATCGGCGATACCGCGATCGCCAACAGCTACGCCTACGATCCGGCACCGGCCGATTCCGGCAAGCGCATCGCCATCATCGGCGGCGGACCGGCTGGACTCGCGGGCGCCTATCAGCTGCGTCGCAAGGGCCACGCCTGCACCGTATTCGAGTCCAATTCAGCGCTCGGCGGTATGTTCAAGTTTGGCATCCCCGGCTATCGCGTCCCGCGCGATAAGCTCGACGCCGAGATCCAGCGCATCCTCGACCTGGGTCAGGTCGAGGTGCGGCTGAACACGCGGGTCGGTGTCGACGTCACGGTCGAGGATCTGGAGAAGGATTACGACGCCATTCTGTGGGCGATCGGCTGCCAGAGCGGCCGCGGCCTGCCGGTCCCCGGCTGGCAGGACACCCCCAACTGCGTATCCGGCGTTGCCTTCCTCAAGGCCTTCAACGAGGGCCGTATGAAGGTCACCGCCGACAAGGTGGTGTGCGTGGGTGGCGGCGATACGTCCATCGACGTGGTCTCGGTTGCACGTCGCCTCGGACACATCACCAAGACCGGCAATAGCGATCTGCCGGAGGCGGTGGTGCACGACGGCTACGTGGCGCACGACGCCGCCATTACCGCCGCCGCAGAGGGCGCCGAGGTCACGCTGACCTCGCTGTTTACCCGCGACAAGATGACCGCGGCGGAGCACGAGGTGCACGACGCCCTGTACGAGGGGGTCACGGTGCTCGACGGCGTCATGCCGGTGGAGGTGATCAAGGGCGCCAATGGTCGCGCGACCGGGCTGCGGGTTGCCGATTGCACCCTCGAAGACGGTCGACCCATCCCGGTTGAGGGCACGGAGCGGGTGATCGAGGCGGACCTGATCGTGTCGGCCATCGGTCAGGGTGGCGACCTCACAGGCTTGGAGGATTTCGACAACGGCCGCGGCCTGATGGCCTCGGACAAGTTCTACCAGGTGCCGAACAAGCCGGGTCACTTCGTGGCGGGCGACATCATTCGTCCGCATCTGTTGACCACGGCCATCGGTCAGGCCTGGATCGCCGCCGATTCGATCGACGACTACGTCCGGCAGGCGGAGCATCGGCGGCGCCCGAAGGTCGATGTCCATCACTTCAATCTGCTGGACAAGATGACCGAGGCGCATCTCGCCCCGGAGACCTTTGATCCCGCGGAGCAGGGCGACATGCGCGGCACCGCGAGTGGCAACTGGGCGATCCACAACTATGAGGACCGGTCCGGCGCCGAGGTCATTCCCCACGACGAGCTGTTCCTCGGGCACTTCAACTTCCATGCGCGCAACCTGCGCAAGGAAGAGGTTCCGAGCGCCGAGGATGTGCTGGGTCACTTCAAGGAGCGGGTAATCGGTCTGTCCGAGGCGGAGGCGATCGACGAGGCCAAGCGCTGTATGAGCTGCGGGATGTGCTTCGAGTGCGACAACTGCGTCATCTTCTGCCCGCAGGACGCCGTGTTCCGGGTCGATAAGGCCAGCCGGACCACCGGCCGTTATGTGGATACCGACTACACCCGGTGCATCGGTTGCCACATCTGCGCGGATGTGTGTCCCACGGGTTACATCAAAATGGGTCTGGGCGAATAGCCTCGGAGGCGTCGATGGCTAAAGCCGTTGTAACAGCCAGCCTCGTTGCGTGCGGTCTGACCGGGGCGTTGCTCGCCCTGGCCGCCGCGGCCGGCGGCGACAACTTCGTGGTCCCGGGCTCCAAGGCCGCGGGTCTGGAGCATTGCGTCGAGCCGACCGCGTATATGCGCCGCAATCATTTCGAGCTGATCGAGCATCAGCGCGACGAGACGGTGCATCGTGGAATCCGATCCACCAAGCACAGTCTGGCTGGCTGCGTCGCCTGTCATGTCTCATACAACGAGCAACAGGTGCCGACACCGGTCAATGGGCATCAACAGTTCTGCGATACCTGTCATGAATTTGCCGCGGTAGAAATCGAGTGCTTCGGCTGCCACTCGGCGGTTCCCAACGGTGATGTCTACGGCGACACCTATGGGGGCACCGCCGAGGTCGTCCCGCCCGCGGGGCACGAGGTTGCCGCCAGCCCGCCGCAGGGCCCGCAGGGGGAAAGCAGACCATGAAAGATCCACGCGAAAACGAGATCGATTCCGGGCGCAGGGCCTTCCTCGGCACCGCCGCCGGGGTAACCGCCGCGGCGGT
>JBGSTR010000104.1:0-1572 GCA_041736365.1 Chromatiaceae bacterium
TGACGAAGTGCTTGTGGTCGGTCCGCCACGCATAGCGCCCGGTGAGGACGGCGTAGCGACTGGGTGAGCAGGAGGTGCTGCCGGTATGCACGTCGGTAAACAGCAGCCCCTGTGCGGCTAGGCGTTCCAGATTCGGCGTAAACAGTGTCCTGTTGATTGGCGCCGCCGTAGGTCCCAGGGATTGATTCAGGTAGGCGCTGGTGTCCCCGAGGCCCATGTCGTCGGCCATCATTACGATGATGTTGGGCGGCACGGATGACGCGGGCGACGCGGAGGCGGCGGCGTCCAAAGGCCGAAGCGTTGACAGCGCGGACGTGCTCGTGCCCCACACCCGGCCAACCCCGAGAGGATTGCGATGGGGCTCTTGATTCGCGTCAACTCTGCTCTCCGGCGCTGCGTCCCGAGCGACAACGGTGTCGTAGGAAGAGATGATCTGCCCGCTGCATGGTATGACGAACGCAAGCAGGCAGGCGGCAAGACCCGAAGATCCGATGACACGGTGGCTCATTATCATTGCCCCCACTAAAGAAACACGAAGCGGGAAACCAGGGTTGAGCTCGCTACCACGACATAAGCGAAGTAGTGCTCTGTTAGTGTATGAAACGGACGGCTGATGTCAATCGAGAAGTTGGTCTGAGCGCGTTTGCCGGCAGCGACGAATACGCCGGTGATGATCGGCCATAAATCCTTTATATATATAAATTTGTGCTCTCAATATAAGAAACTAAAATAGCCGGAGCCAAAGCCGGCTAGTAGCGCCGCAAGCGCACACGTTACGGCCAATAGTCCACGCAATGGAATTGAGCTTGACGATCGTGGATGTAGTCATCTTGTGACCGCGCGCTTAGGTCGGCCAACCACCGATCGCCGGCCGCCCCGGTAGGTTCCGGCGACCAACCGATCCGCTCGGTGGCTGATCGGTTGGTCGCCGAGGCTGTTGTCAGACTCGGATCGCGTGAATCAAAGCTCCGCCTTAAGGAACGGCTATGCGGGCGTTGGGGCCGACGAACATCCGGTGGCGGAACATGTCGGGATGGCGATTGGCGACTCCGTCGGCGCCGTCCGGGTACTGGCCCGGGTAGGCGCCGGGGTCCGCCGAGACGCGTGCCGTGAAGTTGCCCACCAACCCCGACGGCGAGGGGCTTACGGCCGAGTAGGCCGCAAAGTGGTGGAACAGGTCGCCGTCGTCGACCGCGGTGTCGACGCTCAGCGCGTAGGTCGCGCCCGCGGTGAGTCGGACGGGCGCTGGTAGGTCGACATAGCGGAATTCTCCTTCGAGACGGCTGTTTTCGTTGTTCACCACGACCGAGGCCTTGAGCTCGCGGGTGGCACCATCGAACAAGCGGACCGTATGGGCGGCACGAAGCCCGTCGGGGATGCCCGCAGTCTGGCCGTCCGGGTTTATCGACGACTCATTTTTCTTGTAATCCGCCGCCGCGTCGTCCCACAGCCCCAGGCTCTGCACCACCAGCGGGTTCGTGCCGACGGTAAACTCGTAGCCGATCGCCCCTTTGCGGTCGTTGCGCAGGTCCACGCCCCCGTCGGAGTGCAGAATCTGCCCGGCGCCGAGAC
>JBGSTR010000294.1:0-10282 GCA_041736365.1 Chromatiaceae bacterium
CCGCCCATTCCGCGCATCTGCCCGCCTGCCTGACCCGGCATCGGCGGCGGCATCTGGCCGGGCTGCATCATGGGGCCGCCCTGCATCATGGGCCCTCCTTGCATCATCGGCGGGGGCGGTGGCGGATACGGGGGCATCGGACCCTGTTGAGCGAGGGCCGTGACCCAAGGTGCGGACGCCGTGAGAAGGATGCCCAGCTTCCAGCGTTGAGTGCGATCCATAAATGTCTCCTGATTCAATTACGGTTATTGGCCTTATAGGCTTGCCGCCGACTTGGCGACTCACGGTTGTATAGCCAGTACCGTGCCAGAGAGAAAAACCGAATATGGATAACATCTTACGGCTAGTCGTGCCGCAACAGTCCGGGCTGGCCGGTGGATTTCCCGCGCGGTCGGGTCCAAGCCACCGGGCACCCCAATGAACCGCATCACCCCGCGAGGAACACCCGCAGGCTTCGCGGCTCGAGGTGGAGCCACGCCGGGTCGCCTCCGTTCGGTTGCCAATCCTCCGCCGGGGTAATCTCGCGCCAGCCTCTCGGAGCGGTGTCCAATGCCGAGGCCAAACACTGCGCCTCGAACCCGTGCCCGCGATCCGGATCGGGGTTGATCAGCACCGCCAACCTTTGTCCCTGCCGCTCGGAGCGCCGCAACAGACCGACCACGGGGAGGTCGGGCGCGGTGAAGCGCACTTGCGGACCTTCCTCGTTGAGCACGGGCGTGTCGGCCTTCATGCGATTGGTCGCCGCAACAAACCCCGTGATGTCGAAGCTCGGCTCTTCCCAAGACTCCGGACGCGTCTCGACCACGTGTAGCGGGCGGCGGAAGCCGAGCTCGTAGCCGATCGGCATCATCACGGCGGCCGAGAAACACGCGGCGAACAGATAGCGAAAGCGCGACTCCACTTCGACCCCGCCGGACTCCGCCGCGAGCCGCGCCGTGTCGTGACTCTCGGGAAATGAAATCGACGGGGCTAGATGGCGAAACTGCTCGTACTGGTCGAGCAGCCAGTCGGCGCGGAAGTCCCACCACTTCGAGCTGTTGAAGAAGTAATCGAAACCTGCCGGGGCAAGTTGATCGACCTCGTCGAGGCGCGCGCCCAAGGTCTCGGCGAAGAACTTGACGCTCGGGTCGCGGTTGCGGGCGTCGCCGATCAGCTCGTGCCAAACGGCGCCGGGCACCTTGTACGCGGCGTCGCAGCGAAAGCCGCGGAAACCTAGCCGCACATAGTGACCTACCAGATCCTTCCAGTACGCAAGCATCTCCGCCCGCTCGGGACGGTCCGAGTAGTCGAGCTCGGCCAAGTCCCCCCAAACGGTCACCTTCTCGGGGTCGTCGGGGTCTACGGCGAAGGGCGAGCGCACCGCGCCCCGGTTATCGCGCGCGTACCAACGAGGCTGGCTGGTAACCAGCCCCGAATCGACCGCGGTGTGGTTGATGACCAGATCCATCATCACCGACAGACCCGCGTCGTTTGCCGCCGCGAGGAATCGGCGCAGCCGCTCGTCCGCGGGGCCGTCGTGTCCGTTCGCGATCACCGGATGCAGCCGGTAGTGGTCTTTCACGGCATAGAGGCTTCCGGAGAAGCCCGGGTAGTGGAACGGGTTCAGAAAGATCCAATCGAACCCCATTGCCGCGATGCCGGGGAGCCGCTGCTCCCAATCTTCGAGCGGCCCGAGCAGCGTCGGAAAGAGATTGTAGATACGAGGCCCCTGGCAAGTGTTCATTCGTGCTTACATCCTGGCTCCGAACAATGAATGGTCGGGTTAGGTAGTTGATGGACCCCGTGCGGTCGGCCTTGCGCCCGGGGGGTTCCGGCGATGACGAAAAACTGAACCCGGTTGGTGGGTCGCGCCCTTGCGGGTGATTTGCACCACCCGGTGCCGATATCAGCCGATCAACCGGCGTCCCACTTGCGGCACGATCCATGTGCCGTCCGGGCGCGCATCAGTTCGCCGGTGGGCGCGGGTCGTTCTCTTGCGGCAGATCGATGTCCACGTTGGGAACCGGGACCTCGACCGTGTCCTTCGTGACGTCGATATCCGGACCGCGCACATCCACGTCGGGCATCCGTCCTTCCTTTACGTCCACGTCGACATCCGGCATCCGGCCTTCCTGTGTCTTTTTCACTTCGTATTCAGGAAGTTGCCCCGATTGGGCGTTGACGTCCACGTCCGGAAGCTTGCCCTTGTCCTCCACGTCCACATCGCATCCGGCGAGCAGCAGCAGCGCCGCGGGTGCGGTGACAGTGGCGAGATTGCGAAGAAATTGCTTATTCATCTTGGTCATATCGTCTACTCCAACAAAAGAATGAAGCTCGTCCATGAGCCGCTATTGCTCGGAAAACGCATTCACCGCGTTTCCCGCCCGGGCCAGGTCGACCCAGCTTCTTCAAGTGCGGTAAGCGCCTGATTACGGAGCGGCTCGAAACTCGCGTCGCGCCGTCGGCACTGCGCGCCCGGAGATGACGAAGCACGATTTAGACCATCATGGCAGGCCGTATTTACCGAGGCGAATGGCATTCGGCTTGCACTGTTGGTGGTCCACACAGTCAAGCGAGCGAGAGCCGAATGCCGATGACCGAATTACCCGACATGCTCCTGCTGGCGCGAATCCAGTTCGCCTTTACGATCTCGTTTCACATCCTGTTTCCCGCCTTTACCATAGGGCTGGCGAGCTGGTTGGTAGTGCTCGAGTCGCTGTGGCTCTATACCGGCCGGGCGCTCTATCGGACGCTCTACGACTTTTGGTTAAAGGCGTTTGCCGTCTCCTTCGGCATGGGCGTGGTGTCCGGCGTGGTCATGAGCTACCAGTTCGGCACGAATTGGAGCGAATACTCGGCTGCGACCGGCAGCGTGATCGGTCCGCTCATGGGCTACGAGGTGCTGGCCGCCTTTTTCCTGGAGGCGTCGTTCCTGGGCATCATGCTGTTTGGTCGCGGGCGCGTGAGCGACCGTATGCATCTGGTCGCCACGATCCTGGTGGCCTTCGGCACCCTGGTCTCGGCCTTTTGGATACTCTCCGCCAATAGCTGGATGCACACCCCGGCGGGGTACGCCCTGGAGGACGGTCGCTTCATCCCGGTGAATTGGATGGAGGTGATCTTCAATCCCTCGATGCCCTATCGTGTGGTCCACATGGTGCTGGCCTGTTATCTCAGCACCGCGATGGTGGTCACCGCGGTGGGGGCGTACCACGCCTTGCGGGGGACCGCCCCCGACGCGGCGCGGGTCATGTTGGGAATGGGACTGCCCTTTATCGCCGTGGTGACGGTGCTGCAGGTGGTGGCCGGCCACGAGCACGGGGTGAACGTCTACGAGCATCAGCCGACCAAGCTCGCGGCCATGGAGGGGCACTGGGAGAGCTATGAACGGGACGCACCCTTGATTTTGTTCGGCTGGCCCGACGCCGCGGCGGAGGACAACCGCTGGGAGCTGGCGGTGCCGAAGCTCGGCAGTCTGGTGGTAACCGGATCGATGGACGGCGCTATCCGCGGACTGAAGTCGTGGCCCCGTGACGAGCGCCCGCCGGTGGCGATCGTGTTTTGGGCCTTCCGCTTGATGGTTGGTCTGGGGCTCGTGATGCTGGCGATCGGCGGCATCGGCAGCTGGCTCTTGTGGCGCGGGAGTCTGACACGGCAACGGGTCTTCCTGAAGGCCTGTGTAGCCGCTGCCCCCGCCGGATTTCTGGCCGTGCTCGCGGGCTGGGTGACCGCCGAAGTCGGCCGGCAGCCCTATGTGGTCCAGGGGCTGTTGCGCACCGCGGATGCGGTTTCGCCGGTTACCGCCGAGGCGGTGAGTCTGTCGCTCCTGATCTACGTGTTTGTCTATACGCTGATCTTCGGTGCCGGTCTGCGGTACCTGTTCGCGATCTTTCGCCGCGGGCCCGGGGCGCCGGACGGCGATCTGCAACGCGAGCCCGTCGGGAGTAGCCGCATGGCGGCGTGGCTCGGGGCACGCACCGGCGAAAGCGGAGACCGCTGATGGACAATCTGGATCTGCCGTTGATTTGGGCCGCCATCCTGGCACTCGCCGTGTTCCTGTACGTGCTCCTGGACGGCTTCGACCTTGGGGTCGGAATCCTGTTTCCCTTTGCGGCGTCCGACGAGCAGCGAGACGACATGATGCATGCGGTCGCGCCGGTTTGGGACGGCAACGAGACCTGGCTGGTGCTCGGCGGCGGCGGCCTGTTCGCGGCCTTTCCCGCGGCCTACGCGGCGATGATGCCGGCGCTCTATATGCCGATCGGGTTCATGCTGACCGCGTTGATCTTTCGCGGCGTGGCCTTCGAGTTTCGTGCCCGCGCCGAGGGCGTGGGACGCCGCGTCTGGGCTCAGGCGTTTCATTGGGGCTCGGTCGTGGCGGCCTTCAGCCAGGGTTTGGTGCTGGGTGCGCTGGTGCAGGGAATCCAGGTGGAAAACGGCCGCTTTGCCGGAGGCATGTTCGACTGGCTTACGCCCTTCAGCTTCGCCGTGGGCTGCGCGCTGGTGTGGGGCTACGCGCTACTCGGGGCGGGCTGGTTGATCGTAAAGACGGAGGGCGATCTGCTTGAATGGGCCCGCCGGGTAGCGGCTCCCGCCGCTTGGGTCGTGCTCGGGATGATGGGCGCGGTCGGCCTGTGGGTGATCGTCGGCGGGCTACCCGCCGCTGCACGCTGGGGACTGGCATCGACCTCACCCGAGTGGGGCCGCCTGGCGCCTCTAATACCGATTCCGGTGCTGGTGCTGGTCGCCTTCTCGGGACTTTTGCGCTCACTCAAAATCGGCGCGACCTACTCGCCCTATTTCTGGTCCGTGGCCCTCTTTCTGCTTGCGTACGTGGGTCTGCTCGCGGGTATTTGGCCCTATTTGGTCCCCTATACCATCACCGTTCATGCGGCGGCCGCCGCGCCGGCGTCTCAGTCCTTTCTGCTGGCCGGAACGCTTGTTCTACTGCCGCTCACCCTGGGCTATAGCGTCTACGTGTATTGGACCCACCGCGGAAAGGTGCAGGACGAAGGCGGGTATCACTGAGGTTTGCCCGACTCCCGAAGCTCCACTGGCACCTCATTTGCGTAGTTATTAAGCCCGCCCCGGGGTTTTTGATGATTGGAGGTATCTATGATCAGTCGATTTCAAAACCTGCCAGAACGTGGCGCGGTCCGCGCGTTGGGCGCGACCTTGGTCGCATTGGCTTTATGTCTTTCGGCGACTCCCTCGCAAGCGGCGCTCACCGGCTACCCGGACGCACCGCCCGCCGCAATGAAAGAGGTGCGACTGGACGACGGTTTTACACTCCGCTGGGGGGCTACCACGACCAATTTCCTGCCCCCCGAGGTCATCGACAAACATGACCTGCAACCGACCGGGCGCGGTGTGCTGAGCCTGGTCCTGCTCAAGGACCTGCCGGGACCGGACTCGTCTACTCCAGTGCCGGCCAGCGTAACCGCGGTCGCGGTCGACCAAGCCGGCAATGTCCGAGACATCAAGATGCTCGAAGTGACCGAGAATGGAATGACCTCCTACATGGGCACATTCGACGTCGAGAATCGGGATCATCTCCAGTTCGAGGTGCAGGTTCGTAGCGAGGAGTGGGACGAGCCCAGAAAGGTCACCTTCGACCGACGCTTCTTCTTCTAAATCGACAGCGGCAGCGCGGCGGTACCCTCTCCGGGTGGTACGGACGCTGCATGCCTTCCGGCATCTGAAACGGCGAAGACAAGACGGATTACCGTGGAGGAATCAATGTCCGAAAACGTAATTGCACCGGTCGGTCGTGCCCGCGCGGGGCACCGAGTCGCCCGTGATGCCCCGGCTCGGGAGCGCCTGCGACGTCTCGCCCACGTGCTCGATTCGGCGATTCCGCTGCCCGGGGGGGTGCGCATCGGAGCCGATGGCATCATCGGGCTGGTTCCGGGTGTCGGTGACTTGGCGGGGACGCTGATCTCGTCGTACATCCTCACCCAGGCACATCGGCTCGGTGCACCGGCCTCCGTGCTGGTGCGCATGGGGTTTAATATCTTGCTGGAGACGATCGTCGGCATCGTGCCGGTACTGGGTGACCTGTTCGACTTCGCGTGGAAGGCCAATCGCCGCAATGTCGAGCTGCTGGAGCGTCATCTCGAAAACCCCGGCCCGACCCGGCGTCGCAGCACCTGGGTAGTCGTGGCGGTTCTAACCGCGGTGTTGGCCGCCGCCGCACTGGTTGGCTATGTGTCTATTGCCCTGGTGCACTGGGTCTGGACCAGCCTCGGTTGATGTGTAGGTGCGGTTTTCGATGGGTTTCGCTGCCCCTTCCCCCACGATGGGCACGCTGCGCTTTGCCCATCCTACGTTTTGTCAGACCCATAGATCGGCTCGGACCCCGTAGAACCGTAGAACCGTAGGATGGGCAAAGGCCGATAGGCCGTGCCCATAACGCCCGCTGGCCGCGAAACCCATCGACGCTGGCTCGGACCGGGTTGCGAATCGATGGGTTTCGAGCTTTACCCATTCTACGGCTCTGGGCTTCAACACCGCTCGCAGCGGCGCCATCTACCCGTCTCGGGGGGCATGCCTCTGCGCCCGATTTTGTTTCTCTTCCTCCTCCTCCTCCTCGTGTCGGTTGTGAATCAGGTCCTTGATTGGCTCGAATACCAAAAGGGTTAAGAAGCTCACGGTCGCGAGGGTGACGGCAACCTCGTAACGCTGTAGGGCCGTGGCGGCGCCGATGGCGCCGGTTGTCCAGATGGCGGCGGCGGTTGCGGTGCCGTGTGCCATGCCTCCCTGCTTTACGATCGCCCCGCCGCCGATGAATCCGATGCCGGACATCAAGCCGTAGAGTAGGCGCGAGACGGCGTCGGGGTTGTCCCCGATGATGTCGCGCCCGATGACGATGAAGGCGCAACAGCCCATCGCAACCAGGGGAAAGGTACGCAACCCGGCACTGCGGCCTTGGCGTTCGCGATTGAGCGCAACCGGGATTGCGAGAAGATAGGCCAGTATCAGATCGCGAAGGTAATACAGGTGGAGCGACCAGCCGTAGATGTCGATGTCCATTGTGTCTCGCCTCGCGGAGGCAAGGCCCCGGTCCAAGCCGGGGCCGTGCTTCTAATCGGACACGTGACTACCGAATCGGGTCATTCCTTCGGCTCAACCATGTTCATCTCGCGCTCCCAAAACCGTAGGTCGCGGCAGCTCTCGAGGAAGACGCCGACCGCATCGGGTCCGTCGAGCAACACACAACCTCCATCGATGTCCTCCGCAATCCCCGCCGCCTCCAACAGCGGAAGGGCCGCATCCACGTACCCGATGAGCTTGCAGTGGCTAAACGCGTCGCTGACGAAATCCTTGGCCCTCGGGTGCATGGCGAGCTCCGCTCCACCCTCCTCGGAGACCAGGATCGCAACGGCGTCGTAGAGCACGGAAGGTCCGCCATCGACCGACTGGCCGGCCTTGATCGCCTGGCCCTTGCTGTCTTTGACCCCGCCGATCTGCGGGGCAACCACCTCCAGCATGGCACCTTCGTCCTTGACCTCCTTCTGCAATGTCTCGAACAATCCGCCATCGGCACCATCGGTCATGAGCACGCCGAGCTTGCGGCCCTGCAGTGTGTGGAGTGCGTTGCCGATGATGCTGAGTGGCGGCGACGGGGGCAGATCGGTGCGCGTTGGCCGCGCCGCGTCCGCCGACTTCGGCATCTGTTCGAGCCCCAGGCCCTTGCCGACCTCGTCCGCGAGATCGGCGTCGACGTTGAGCAGGTGCGAGACCATGCGTTCGCGAATGGGTAGATGCTCCACCTTGCTCAGCTCGAAGACGAAGGCGTCCGCGATGTGCTTCTGCTCGACCTCGGTCTGGCTGATATAGAACTGGCGTGCCTGACTGTAGTGATCGGCGAAGGTCTCCGAGCGTACCCGTTGTTTCTCGCCCTCGACCGGGGTGCGGTGGCTGACGAAACCCCCTTCGGGATCCTCTCGCGGACCGCCCTCGGCGCCCCAGCTATTGGGCTCGTAATTGGCGCGACCCACGGGGTTTTGCATCGCCATATGCCCGTCCTGCTGGAAGTGATGCACCGGACACTTGGGCGCGTTGATCGGGATTTGGGTGAAGTTCGGACCGCCGAGACGCTTGGTTTGGGTGTCGAGGTAAGAGAAATTGCGGCCCTGCAGCAGCGGGTCTTCGGAGAAATCGATCCCGCGCACGATGTTCTGGGTGCAGAAGGCCACCTGCTCGGTCTCGGCGAAGAAATTGTCGACCACGCGGTCGAGCACCATGCGCCCGACCATGCGCAGCGGCACCTGCTCCTCGGGAATGATCTTGGTGGGGGTCGAGCACGTCGAACTCGAAACGCTCGGCGAACTCCTCGTCGAATAGCTGTAGCCCAAGCTCCCATTCCGGGAAGTCGCCGCTGGTGATCGCCTGCCACATGTCGCGGCGGTGGAAGTCGGGGTCGGCCCCGTTGATCTTCACCGCCTCGTTCCACATTACCGACTGCATCCCGAGCTTCGGGCGCCAGTGGAATTTGACGAAGGTGGACTTGCCCTCGGCGTTGACCAGGCGGTAGGTGTGCACCCCAAAGCCTTCCATGAAGCGCAAGGACCGCGGGATCGCGCGGTCGGACATGATCCACAGCAGCATGTGGACGCTCTCGGGCGTGAGCGACACGAAGTCCCAGAAGTTGTCGTGGGCGGTCTGGGCTTGAGGAAAGGCCCGGTCCGGCGCCTCCTTGGCGGCGTGGATCAGATCGGGGAACTTGATGGCGTCCTGGATGAAGAACACCGGGATGTTGTTGCCCACCAGATCCCAGTTGCCCTCCTTGGTGTAGAACTTCACGGCGAAGCCGCGTACGTCGCGCGCCAGGTCGATGGAGCCCTTGTTGCCGGCAACCGTGGAGAGACGCACGAACAAAGGGGTCTTTTCGCCTGCGCGCTGGAAGATGTCCGCGCAAGTGACGTCGCTGAGCGATTCGTAGGTCTCGAAGTACCCGTGGGCCCCATAGCCGCGTGCATGGACCACGCGTTCCGGGATGCGCTCGTGATCGAAGTGAAAGATCTTCTCGCGCATCACCTGGTCTTCGAGCAGCGTCGGGCCGCGGGCACCCGCGCGCAGCGAATTCTGATCGTCGGCAACCGGCGCGCCCTGTTGCGTGGTCATCCGCTCGATGCCCTTGCTCGCCGTTTGATGCAGCTCTCCGCCGGCGCCGATGGGGGCGTCCGAATGGGTGAATTTCTCGGTCATTGATTCTTTTCTCCGCTCTGGTTGTCAGGTCGCGGCCGCGCTCGGCGACGGCAAGTTGACGATTGATCTCTCGCCAAGGCGCCGAGACGACGCCACTTTGGGAAACTTGGGAAACGAACACTTGCGCGAATGCAAGGTGAGTGCCTGAGTGCGACAGGCCGCCGGGGCGGCTTGCGACCAGCCCTCGACGTACCGTTAACGGGGGTCGGCGTGCGTCCGGCGTTGCGGATGCGGCTCGGCGGCGGGGGATTTCACCGCCCGTCGGTGAGACCTGGTTGAAATCAACAAAGGGGTACGACAGCAAGCGTCGCGGGAAGCCCGCGGCGACCAACAGGGTGCTATTCGGCGGCGCGTACGCGATCGATCAAGAAACCGCTTGCGGGCGAGGCGGGGATCTTCGACAGATCGATGCGAAAATCCTGTGGCGGCACCTCATAGCGCGTCTCCTCGACCAGCAGCCGAACGATCTCGCGCAAGAGGGCGATGGTGGCCCATTCGCCGGCACAGCGATGATTGGTGGCGTGATCGCCCCCGCCTTGGGGGATGAGCGTAAACGGATCGCCTTCCCAGCCCTGGAAGCGGTCTGGTTTGAAAGTCCCCGGCGACGGCCAGATGCGGGGGTCGTGGTTGGTCCCGTAGAGATCAAGCAGGACCCGTCGACCGCGCGGGAACGGCAGTCCTTGCCAATCGAAGTCGTCCCTAACCCTGGCGCCGGAAAAGGGAAAGAAGGGATAGACCCTGCGCACCTCGTGCACGAACGATTCCGTGTCGAGGTCGCCGCGGCGCAGACGCTCGACAACCCCGGGGTAGCGGTGCAGCGCTAGGGCCGCGAAGACCGCGTAGCGCCCGATGGCCAGGGTCGGCCGCAACACGTTGAGGATCTCCACCGCCGCCACGCCCCTCGGAAGCAGAACGCCGTTGGGCCCTTGATGCAAGGCAAAGGCAGCCAGCAGGTCGCGAGGGGCCGGCGTGCGCGAGGCGTTGCGCACCTTGCTCACCAAGGAGCCGATCCACTCCTCCGATCGCCGGCGAGCCCGCTTCGCTCGCCAGTACTTCGGGCCGATGGATCCGGCGCCGTCGATCATCGCCGCGA
>JBGSTR010000148.1:0-4274 GCA_041736365.1 Chromatiaceae bacterium
GGCCGCTGAACCGGTCGCAGCGGGACGAGGCGCTCGAGCTTCAAGGGCTGGTTGCCCGCGAAATCGTTCGTACCGAGACCGCGCGTGCGCGCATCGCCGAAAAGCAACAGGGCGCCGTCGGCGGGGCCCTTACGCGGGCTAGCCAGCCGATCTGGAGGCTGGATCCGTGGATCCAGGCGCGGGTAGAGGTCCCCACAAGCCTCGATCGGATCCTCGCCGCCTACACGGACGACTTCCGGGTCTATCTTCGCGATCCCTCCAAGCACATGCCGCTGCACCTGACGATCTTTATCCTGGCGTTCGCCGCGCTCCTGGCGGCACGGGGTCAGGTGGATCAATGGGCCGAGGACGGCAAGAACGTGTCCCGCGTGAGCGCCGTGTTCAATCATCCGTTTGCCGCCGCGCTGCTTCTGGCGCTAATGGCGGCGACCTCCTTGCCGGCGCCGACACCCTACACCATGAAACAGCTCTTCGGCGCCTTGGCACTGGCGCCGATGATCGTGCTCGCCCGGCCGGTCGTCGATCCGAAACTGGTTCCCGGGCTCTACGGGGTTGGAATCCTCTTCGCGATGGACACCCTTCGGCATGCCTTTGGCGGCATCCCGCCGCTGGTGGACCAGACACTCGTGTTGGTGGAGTCCATTGGGGCAGCTGCACTGTTGGCGTGGTTGCTCGTGCGCACCAGGATTGATCCCCGCCCCGGGGAAGCGGTGTCGTATGCCGGCATCCGGCCGCTGCGGCGGTTTCTGGCCGGACTGGTGCTCGCGACCCTCGCGATCGGGTCGCTCGCCGGCATCCTCGGCTATCTTCAGCTCGCCCGTCTCACCACGCCGGCCGTTTTGATCGGGGCGGTGGATGCCCTATGGTTGTATGCGACGGTGGAGGTCGCGACCGCCGTGGTCGCCTATGCGGTGCGCGTTTCGCCGCTGCGGCAGACCAATATTGTTCGGCACCATCGCGCGTCGCTCGAAACGCGGGTTCACCGGCTATTCGTCTGGATCGCGGTCGGCGCTTGGTTGGCGCGCTATTTGGATTACCTGGGTCTTTGGGAACCTGCCCTTGCAAGCGTCGAAGCACTTCTTCAGACCCGTTACCAATTGGGCTCGTTCAGCACCTCGCCGGGCGACGTCTTGGCCTTCGTGTTGACGCTCGTGGTCGCCTACCTGCTGTCGGCCACGATCCGCTTCCTACTCCAGGAAGAGGTCTATCCGCGTGCCGGTATCGGAGTCGGTATCTCCTACGCGCTATCCAGCGTCTTCCATTACGCGATCGTAGCCATCGCGTTCGTTGTTGCGCTCGGGCTGCTGGGCGTGACACTCACCCAGGTCACGGTGTTGGCGGGGGCGTTGGGCGTCGGCATCGGCTTTGGCCTGCAGGGAGTGGTGAACAACTTCGTCTCGGGACTCATCCTGCTGTTCGAGCGGCCCGTCAACGTCGGCGACGCGGTTCAAGTAGGCGATATCCAGGGATGGGTGCGCCGCATCGGCATTCGGGCCAGCGTCGTGCGCACGGTGCAGGGCGCCGAGATCATCGTGCCCAACGCCCAGCTCACCACGCAGCAGGTCACCAACTGGACCCTCAGCGATCGACAGCGACGAATCGATCTTCCCGTCGGCCTTAGCTACGGCGTGTCTCCGGCGCGGGTAATCGAGCTGTTGGAGGGAGTCGCGAACGCGCATCCCAACGTCGCGCAAAGTCCACACCCGCAATGTCTGTTCATGAGCTATGGCGACAGCTCAGTCAACTTCGAGCTACGCGCTTGGACGGATTACGCCACATGGATCCAGGTACAGAGCGAGCTGGCTGTCGCGGTATACGATGCCGTCTATGCGGCCGGGATGACCTTTCCATTCCCGCAGCGCGAGGTACGGCTGCTGTCCGATCCGGTCAACGGCACGGTCGGGCAGGCCTCCGACGCCGGTAAGGTGTCGGAATAAACACGACGTCGGCCGGGGCTTCGCCAATAGCATCCATCGAGAGCCAGGGGACAAACAACCCATGGGAACAGATCCATCACCCCCGACCAAATCCGATACATGCCTCGCGTTTATTGCGGATGGCAGCGCCCGGGTCGGGCCGATCGGTGCGATACCGCAGGTGCTTCGCGAGATGGGAATCGACCCGGCCGAGCTGGCGGCGAAGGCGGGTATCGACGTCGGTCTCTTCGATCGTCCGGACAACACCCTCCCTTTCGAGGCCATGGGCCGGCTCTTTCGGGAATGCGTGGCCCGTAGCGGCTGTGCTCATTTCGGACTCTTGGTGGGGGAGCGTTCGGCGGCCTCGTCGCTGGGTGCCGTGAGCCTGCTGATGCAGCACTCGCCAGACGTCGGGACGGCGTTGCGCGACTTGGTGCTGTATCTCCAACTGCAGGATCGCGGGGCCGTTCCGACCCTGGAGGTCCAGGATGACATCGCGCTTTTGGGTTACACCGTCTATCAAACGAGCGTGGTCGCGACCGACCAGATCTACGATGCCGCAATCGCGATCGCCCACAACATCATGAAGGCCTTGTGCGGACCGAGGTTCCGGCCTTCGCGGGTCCTGCTCCGGCGTGAAGAGCCCGTGGACCGCGCGCCCTATCGGCGGTTTTTCGGCGCGCCGGTGCGCTTCAATGCCGATCAATCCGCGCTGGTCTTTCACTCGACTTGGCTCGCTCAGCCGGTGAGCGGCGCCGATCCACGGCTGTATCGCTCACTCAAGGCGGATGCGGAAGCGATGATGGAGCGGTTGGGTGTCGATTTCGTCGCCCGGGTACGGCGCGTGCTGCACGGCCTGATGATTACCGGAGCTCAATCCATCGATCCCGTCGCGTCGCTCTTCGGCCTGACGCGGCGTACCTTGAATCGGCGGCTGGAATGCCGTGGGACATCCTTCAGAACGCTGTTGCAGGAGGTCCGCTTCGAAACCGCCCAGCAGTTGTTGCGGGACACGCGGCTACCGATCGTGGAGATCTCCGCGGCGCTGGGCTACGCAAGCCCAAGCGTTTTTACGCGGGCGTTCCAGCGCTGGTCCGGGCAGCCGCCCGCCGCTTGGCGAGCGGCGGCGTGGCGAGTTTCATCCGCCAGCCATTCGGTTGGTTGAGCGACGCGATCTTTTCCCGATCCGTCGGATCTCTGAGGCATTTCATTGCGCGACTGCGGGAGCCACCCTCGCCCGGTAATCCTCTGCTCACAACGCGGCCGCGGCAGGCGTTGACGAAGCACCCGAGAGGTGTCGGCGGTGATGTTGGGGCGGTGGTGTAAGGTAAGCCCGGTTTCGAGCACGCCGAGGTGAGCGCAGACGCTGCGAATTGGTGTCGCAAAATGTAAATCCCACGTCGCATATCTGATGTTACGGTGCGCGCACCCACGCCTGACCGTTCGCCTAGGGCGGGATTCCAAAAACGTTTCCACCAAACAGCGGGATTTACCATGACCCAGCAAACTCAGGGATCACACCAACCGGGGCGGCGGAGCGCGATCATGACGCTCGTCGCCCTGGCCTGCCTTTGCCTCGCCACCGTACAAGCAGCGGACCTGGGGCCGCGCGATCACGCCGAGGGCCAATTCGAGTCGGGCAGCGCAAGCTATGTGGTGACCACGGGGGACGACCTCTACGAGATCGCCGAGCGCTTCGGCACCTCGGTGGCCCACCTGAAGGCGGCGAACAATCTTAGCTCCGACCTGCTCGAGGTCGGCCAGAAGCTGTCCGTGCCCCCGGGGACCGCGGGCGTCGCCAATGTGGATGTCACCGGCACCCTTGGCTCAGCGAGTGCCACCACGACCATTCCCGGGAATCAGCTCCCCGCGCCGCAACCGGTATTCGGCGGCGTGATCAAAGACGACGCGCTGAATTCGAAGCAATGGTGGGCGCCGCGCATCGTGCCGCCCAAGCAGGCACCCAACGTGCTGCTCATCATCACGGATGACTCCGGGTTCGGGGTGCCGAGCACTTTCGGCGGTGTCGTTCCCACTCCAGCCATGGACCGCGTGGCGAAAAACGGTCTGCGCTACAATAACATCCACTCCACGGCGCTTTGCTCGCCGACACGGGCGGCTCTCATCACCGGGCGCAACCATCATTCCGCCGGCTTTGGCGTCATCTCGGAGCAGGCCACCGGTTTCCCCGGCTACAACAGCATCATTCCCAAGGACAAGGCCACCATCGGACGCATTCTGCTGGATAATGGCTACGCCACCGCATGGTTCGGCAAGGACCACAACACTCCGGCCTTCGCCGCCAGCCAGGTCGGTCCCTTCGACCAGTGGCCGACCGGTTTGGGCTTCGAATATTTC
>JBGSTR010000207.1:0-2279 GCA_041736365.1 Chromatiaceae bacterium
CGCCGCTCGCACCAGGCGCTGGGTCTGCGCCTGCTGCTCCGCGGCCAACACCGAAACCTGCGCATCCCGTTGCTCCGACTCGCGCAGCTGGGCATAACCCGCGAACGCAAGGAGGGTAAAGGCAGCGGCGAGCAGAGACAGCAAGACCGCCGTCGCAGAGGAGCCAGCTCTCCCGTTCTCTGCCCTGGTGATCGTCGCGCGCTTGGTCATCGGTTGCTCCCGTACATTCGAACATTGTTCCCGCGAACCCTTCCGGGCGCTCGGACATCGGCGGTGCCGGGCGCCTCGCCCCGCGGATTTATCCCCGGCGCATTCGCTGGATCGCGACCGGCCCTCGTTCGCGGCACTCCGGCCGAGTGGCGAGCCAACCGGCTTAGGCCAGCGCGGCGTTCAGCAACGGGTCGGCCAGCATGCGCTCCAGACCGAGCACCGCCAGGGGTCGTTCGCCGTTCATGAAGGCGCCCTCGACAAAGGACTCGAGAACGCCAATTCCGGCAGCGGCGGGGGCGACACGACCGGTATGCTCGAAGTGACGAATGCCGATCACCGCGTTCACCAGCAGACCGCAGGGCAAGTCGCTCTGGCGCACCACCAGGATGCGATCCGTGTGCTCGACCGCCGCCGGCTCGCCGCGATTCAGGGCGTCGAGGTCGATGATCGGCAGCAGGGTCCCGCGATTGTTCGCCACGCCGAGAAACCAAGACTTGGTGCCCGGCACCGCCGTGATGTCCGGCGGCGTCTCCAGCACCTCAACGACCTCGGCAAGCGGGGCGAGTAAGGCGTGATCGCCGAGCCGAAACAGCACGCCCGCCCAAAAGTCAGCGCGCGCCGCCGCGTCCGGCAGACCCGCGCCGCGGGTACGGCAGCGCGTATCCAGCTCCACGAGGAGATCGAACAGCGCCGCTCCCGACGCCCGAGTCTCGTTCATTGCATTCGCGCACTCAGCACGGCGCCGACCCGTTCGATCAACGCCTGCGCTTCCACCGGCTTCACCAGGTAGTCGTCGGCGCCCTGGCGCAGTCCCCAGGTACGATCGGTCTGCAACTCCTTGGTGGTGACCATGATGATCGGGATGTCGGCGGTCGCGGCGTCCTGGCGCAGCTTGCGGGTGGCTTGGAACCCGTTCATCACCGGCATGATGACGTCCATCAAGATCAGGTCCGGGCGCACTCGCCGCGCGGACTCGATGCCTTGCGCCCCGTCGCAGGCCGTCTCCACCCGATAGCCGGCATTGACCAGCATGTTGAGCAGAATGCGGGTCTCGGTCGGCGAATCATCGACCACCAACACCGTGCCGCGCGGCGGTTCCGACGGCTCGGGGGGCGAATCCTGCGCGGGCGTTTTTCGGAAAAAGCTTCTCATGGGTTACCGGGATTCAGATCCACGTTGTTTCAACCAAAGGTCGCATCGGCGTTGCGCGGGGTCCGGCGATCGCGGATGCGCGCGGGGCCTCGGCGACCGACGACCGGCGACCGGCTTTACACCGCTCCTCGCGGCGGGTGCCGGATCTGATTGCGAACCGCGCCGAGCAGCTCGTCCGCGGTAAAGGGCTTGGTCAGGTAGAGCTCCGCCCCGACCAGCCGTCCTTTGGCCCGATCGAAGAGACCGTCCTTGCTGGAAAGCATGATCACGGGCGTGTGCCGCAAGCTCGGATTCGCCTTGATCAGGGCGCAGGTGTGATACCCGTCCAGCCGCGGCATCACGATGTCCACGAGCACCAGATCGGGTCGAAACTCAACCAGCTCGCCCAAGGCATCGAATCCATCCTGCGCCGTGCGCACCTCGCAACCCGCCCGCTCCAGCAGGCTCTCCGCGGTCCGCCGTATCGTCTTGCTGTCGTCGACCACCAGCACCTTGCTGCCGGCCAGCTCGTTCTTGTTCGCGGGCGCACTCACCCTGTCGCCCTCCCCGTCCGCCACCCGTACGCGCTGCGTTTCATGACTGAAGTCCACTTACGAATTCGGCTTCGTGGCCATAGTTTGCCCTGGTTTTTTGTTGCCGGTAGCGACTTGATCCAACCGAAGGCCAAAGGCGATTCGCAGCTCTCGGGGGTAGCACCGGATTCTCCACGCCGGACGCTGCAAAGCGGCAGCTTGGGTGCCCGCCGGCGGCGCGAATCGAGCGTTGCCCGAACCGTTCCGGTTTTACCACGGCGGGGTATGGGGGGCTGTGAGAACGGCGTCACCGTCTGTCGATTCGCCGCGAGTGGATGGCTGGATTCGCGCCGTTTTGGGATCTATCGCGCGGCTGACGACCGCGGCGTTTCGTAGCGGAGCCCG